>NZ_BAAAPF010000165.1:0-15876 GCF_039531005.1 Streptomyces synnematoformans | reverse complement strand
AGCCCTGACCTGCTACAAAAAGCTCACGAAACTCGCCACGTGAGACACATTCTTAATCTCCTCAGGGTACTCTTGTGCCCAGAGGGAGAGAAATGCGCTGCGTACGATGGTTTCTGCGATTAGTCCGAGCCTCGCGCCGATCTGTGAGAACAGGAGGTGTGGATCTCGATTTGTATAAAATACTTCCCTCACTGCGCTAAGGGCATCCGGGAGTGCAGCTCACACCTTCGGGCGTAGATGAGCCACGAAACGTGCTCGACGACCTCGTGTGGGATGTCGAGCATGGCACGATGCGGGACCAACGGGGCTCCTGTGTCGAGGCGTTGATGAGTGAGATCACCAACGGAACGACCAGGAGCCCTGCCACGTCACGCCTCCACCAGTCCGGCCCTCACCCCCCCTCAAACCCGAGGATGAGCAGCCTTCAGTAGGCCACTCAGGTTGAATTCGTGATGTCCGCTGTCGCGATGAGCCCGTGAAGGTCCAGGCCGGTGGGTGGCAGGCAGCCGGTGATCACTGAGGTTGAACTCGTGGGGGCGGGAGGGGTGACGTCTGGCGGCTTTGGCGGTAGGCCGGGGGTATGCGGTACGCGACCGGTGGTGGTTTGACCACCAAGCAGGGAGAGCGCCGCGAGGAGCTCCGGCTGGCCACGGCCAAGCGGTTCGAGGCCGGGGAGAAGAACCGCGGACATCGCCGCGGCCCTTCCGTTCCGGTGCGGGCCGAGCGAACTCTCGACCGGGACCGGCACGGCGTGTTGTGGGCACGGCTCGCCGAGGCACCCGGGGTGGGGCGGCCCGACTTCCGCTCGTTGCACTCGCATCGGCAACGGCGCGCCATGCTCGGCATGCTGTGTCAGGTGTGCGGCGCCCCGGCCGGGCGTACGGCACGGGGCTGGCTGTTCCTCCTCCAGTTGCCCGGACCCGGCGAACCGCCGGCCCACTGGCCGGGGGGCGGGTTGTCCGCCAAGCCGCCCGTGTGCGTGCCGTGCGCCCGTCTCGCCCTCCGGCACTGCCCGCGCCTGACCGATCCCCTCGCGGTCCGGGTGCGCAAACCCCGCGTCTGGGGAGTGTTCGGCGGGTTGATCACCCCGGACGCGGGCGGGACTCTCGTCCAGTCCCCGACCGACGAACACCTCCCCTACGGGCATCCGGCCACCCGCTGGTTCCTCGCATCCCAACTCGTCGTCGAACTCCGACGCTGCCGCAGCACAGCACGAGATCGCAGCTTGAACTGGAACTTCCGTGAAGCATCGACAACGAGCCAACGACGGCGCTGACGAAACTGCGCGTCCCGCGGATAGCGTCTTCCACCCGTATGAACCCGCCTCCTACCCGGAGTTGACGTGAGAGGGCGGCGGGGGTGACGACGACAGGATCAAGGGCGCGGACGACGCTCCGTCGGCACCGCCGTCGCCGTCGCCGAAGGAAAGCGAACCGGTGGCGGACCGCCCGGATTTGACGCTCCCGTCGTACCCAAAGCTAACGTTCGAGGACCACCGGGAGGGTGCGGCAGGTGAGTGTCATCGAGGAACTGTGGAGCGAATTCAGACTGCCGATCCGCAACGCACTGCACTTCCGGAGCGGGGAGTCGTACGACGTGGCCATCGACCCCGGTAGTCCGGGCGGGCTGCGCGTGCTGGACAGCTTCGACCTCGGAGACTACGTCGCATCCCATCCTGATTGGATCTCGGAGGTCGACGGGATGGCCTCGGTGGAGATGGACGACGGGGGCTTGCTGTGGGCCGGCGACGGGGCCTACGGCTCCGAAGGCTTCGTCGCGCGTCTGAGAAGTGACCGTACCGTGGTGTGGGCGATCTTCTGCACCGACTCCAACCCTTTTACAGAGATTCAGACATCGGGGCCACATGCAACATTCCTCTCGACTTCCGGGGTCAGGATCACTCTGCATGTCGACGACCCGAGAGGCTGATGTGGAGTAACGGGTGGGGCGGCCGTCGTGCGGTCCGCGCGTTCCGGGTGCGCAAGCCCCGCCTGGTCACCCCGGCCGACGACTGCCTCCCCTGCGGTCACCCGGCCCACGGGCGGAGGCCTGGCCTGCGCACCCGCGGGGGTGGTCCGGTACGTGGGGGTTCGTGTCTCAGAGGGTGGACGGGGCGTCGTTGGGGGGCGGGCGGGTCGTAGGCTTCGGGGGTGGCTGAGATCGAGATTCCCGCTGACATCAAGCCCGCCGACGGTCGCTTCGGGTCGGGTCCGTCCAAGGTGCGCACCGAGGCGCTCGCAGCCCTGGCGGCCACCGGCTCCTCTCTTCTCGGGACCTCCCACCGGCAGGCGCCCGTGCGGGACCTGGTCGGGCGGGTACGTGACGGCGTGCGTGAGCTGTTCTCGTTGCCCGAGGGGTACGAGGTGGTCCTCGGCAACGGGGGGTCCACCGCGTTCTGGGACATCGCTACGCACGGGCTGATCGAGCGCAAGTCGCAGCACCTGTCCTTCGGGGAGTTCTCCTCGAAGTTCGCGAAGGCCGCGCGGCTCGCCCCGTGGCTGGACGAGCCGAGCGTCGTGACGTCCGAGCCCGGTACGCACCCGGAGGCGCGGGCCGAGGCCGGGGTCGACGCGTACGCGCTGACGCACAACGAGACGTCCACCGGCGTCGCCATGCCGCTGCGGCGCGTCGCGGGGGCCGACGACGGGGCGCTGGTGCTGGTCGACGCGACGTCCGGGGCCGGCGGGCTGCCGGTGGACGTGGCCGAGACGGACGTGTACTACTTCGCGCCGCAGAAGTCCTTCGCCTCCGACGGCGGGCTGTGGGTCGCCGCGTTCTCGCCGGCCGCGCTGGAGCGTGCCGCGCGCGTGCACGCCTCCGGGCGGCATGTGCCGGAGTTCTTCTCGCTGCCCACGGCCATCGACAACTCCCGCAAGAACCAGACGTACAACACCCCCGCCCTCGCCACCCTCTTCCTCCTCGCCGACCAGCTGGACTGGCTGAACGGGCAGGGCGGGCTGGACTGGGCGGTACGCCGCACGGCCGCCTCCGCCCGGACGCTCTACAACTGGGCCGAGGAGTCGAAGGCCGCCACCCCGTTCGTCGCCGACCCGGCGCAGCGGTCGCAGGTCGTCGGCACGATCGACTTCTCCGACGACGTGGACGCCGCCGCCGTCGCGAAGACGCTGCGCGCCAACGGCGTCGTGGACACCGAGCCGTACCGCAAGCTCGGCCGCAACCAGCTCCGGGTCGCGATGTACCCGGCCGTCGACCCCGCCGACGTCGAGGCGCTGACCCGCTGCGTCGACTACGTCCTCGAACGGATCTGAGGTGAGAGGAGCGGGCCCCGCGGCTTGCCGCGGGGCCCGCTCCTCTCAGTGCGACAGGCGCTGGTACTTCCGCACCGCCAGCGGCAGGAACACCGCCGTGATCACCACCGGCCACACCACCGCCATCAGCATCGCGTGCTGCTCGATCCACGAGTCGCCCAGCCGCCCCGGGTTGCCGAACAGCTCGCGCACCGCGTTGGCCGTGGACGACACCGGGTTCCACATGGCGATCGCGCCCAGCCAGCCCGGCATGTCCGCGGGCGACGCGAAGACGCTGGAGACCATACCGAAGGGGAACGCGACGGCGAAGAGGTTGCCCGCCGCCTCCTGGTTGGGGACCAGCAGGCCGAGCACCACCCCGACCCAGATCAGCGCGAAGCGCAGCCACAGCAGCAGCGCGAAGGCGGCCGCGGTCTCCAGCGCCGTGCCGTCCGAGCGCCAGCCGATGACCAGCGCGATCGCCGCCATCACCACCAGGTCGAGCGCGGCGCCGATGAGGTCGGAGACGCCCCGGCCGCTGACGACCGCGGAGGGGGACATCGGCATGGAGCGGAAGCGGTCGGTGATGCCGTGCTCCTTGTCGATGGCGATCAGCATGGCGGTGTTCATGAACCCGAAGGCCATGGTCATCGCGAACATGCCGGGCATCGCGTACGACTTGTAGGCGTCCGCGCCGCCCTCCATCGCGCTGCCGAAGACGTAGACGAACAGCAGCACGGAGACGACGGGGAAGCCGAGCTGCCAGGCGATGTTCGACGGCTGCCGGCGGTAGTGCAGGAGCCCGCGGCGTACGACGGTCCAGCAGTCGGCGAAGGCCCACTTCAGCGCCCCGCCGGGGGCCTGCTCACGGCCGGGGGGACGGTGCCGCGACTCCTCCGCCGCGGTGTCGGTGGCGGTGCTCATACGGCCTTGGCCTCCTCTTTCTCGCCGGTGCCGGCACCGGCGCCGGCACCGGTGCTGGCGGCGGCGGAGTCCGTCTCCGCCGTGGTGTGGCCGGTCAGGCTCAGGAACACGTCGTCGAGCGTCGGCCGCCGCAGCGCGATGTCGTCCACCGCGACGCCCTCGTCCTGCAGCGTGCGCGCCACCTCCGTCAGGGCCGCGACCCGGTCGGTGACCGCGCCGTGCACACGCAGCTCCTCCAGGTCGATGGCCGGTTCGGCGCCGGAGACCCGGGAGACCGCCTTCACCGCGTCCGGGATCTCCTCCGCCGAGCCGACGACGACCTCGATGCGGTCGCCGCCGACCGTGTTCTTCAGCGCGGCCGGGGTGTCGTCGGCGATCGTCCGGCCGCCGTCGATGACGGCGATGCGGTCGGCGAGCTTGTCGGCCTCGTCCAGGTACTGCGTGGTCAGCAGCACCGTCGTGCCGCCGGCCACCAGGTCACGTACCGCCTCCCAGACCTCGCCGCGGCTGCGCGGGTCCAGGCCCGTCGTCGGCTCGTCCATGAAGAGCACGTCCGGCGCGAGGATCATGCTCGACGCCAGGTCGAGCCGGCGCCGCATGCCGCCGCTGTACTCCTTCGCGCCCTTGTCCGCCGCGTCCGTCAGCCCGAACTGCTCCAGCAGCTCCGCCGCGCGCTCGCGGGCGCGCCGGGAGCCGAGGTGGAACAGCCGGGCGAACATCTCCAGGTTCTGCCGGCCGGTCAGCACCTCGTCCACGGCCGCGTACTGCCCGGCGAGGCCGATGCGCCGGCGCACCTTGACCGGGTCCTTCATCACGTCGTGCCCCCCGACCCGGGCCTGTCCGCCGTCCAGGCGGATGAGGGTGGACAGGATCCGTACGGCCGTGGTCTTGCCCGCGCCGTTCGGGCCGAGCAGGCCGTAGACGGTGCCGTACGGCACGGTCAGGTCGAATCCGGCGAGAGCCCGCTTCTCTCCGTAGCGCTTCTGCACGCCGTCCGCCACGACGGCGTCGGCCGAGCTTGCCTTCACGCGCTTCCTCCCCTAAATGAGTACGCCGTACTCATTTACGCATACGGTGTACGCAAATCGCAAGTCCGCAGCTAGGATGAGTTTCCATGGCGGCAACGGAACACAGCGGCAGCGGCGACCTCAGCCGCAGCATGGCCCTGCTCTGGGGCATGGAGGAGCGCGCCAAGCGCGGCCCGAAGCCCGGCATCTCGGTGACGCGGATCGTCGACACCGCCATCCGCATCGCCGACGCGGAGGGGCTGGACGCGGTCTCCATGCGCAAGATCGCCGGCTGCCTGGGCGTGGGCACCATGTCGCTGTACCGGCACGTGCCCGGCAAGGCCGAGCTGATCGACCTGATGCTCGACGGCGTCGGCCCCGTCGAGCCGGAGGACGCCGCCCTCTTCCGGAACTGGACCTGGCGGGAGCGGCTACGCCGCCTGGCCCAGGGGTTCTGGCAGCACTACCTCGCCCACCCCTGGCTGCTCCACGTCGACCAGGCCCGGCCGGTGCTCGGCCCCAACGGTCTTGACGGCTTCGAACTCGCCCTCAGCGGCTTCGACGACCTGCCCCTCACCGACCAGGAGAAGGTCGGCTTCGTCACCGCCGTCGACGCCACCGCCGCCGGCCTCGCCCGCACGCACGTCAACGCCAGGCTGGCGGAGGAGCGGACCGGGATCAGCGACCGCGAGTTCTGGGAGGCGCAGTCGCCGGCGCTGGAGTCGGCGATGGCGTCCGGACGCTACCCGCGGATCGCGCAGCTCGACGAGAACGCCTTCTCCGGGCTGGACGAGGAGGCGTTCATGTTCGCGATCGACCGGATGCTGGACGGCCTGGAAGCGCTGCTCGACCACCGCCGCGAGACGGGGTGGACGCCGCCGCCGCCCACCTGGCAGGCCTGCGAAGCGGGGGACGGGCCGGAGCGGCGGGGGGAGAAACCGGCCTGAGGGGACTTCCCGGCGGTCTCAGTCCCGGCGCGGACGCCGCACCAGCAACCGGCGCAGCAGCAGCACCACGCCGATGCCCGCACCCACCATCAGCACCGACGTCACCGGGTCGCGGTCCCCGTCACCGGAGTCGCCGGAGCCGTCGCCGCTCGCGCCGCTCCCGGACCCGCTCCCCTCCGACCCGGCCGACGAGCCGCCCCCCTCGGCCTCCCGCCACACCAGGTCGCTCCCCTTGCCCTCGCTGCCGAACACGATCGCCGACCCGTCCGCCGTGTACGTCATCGACTCGCCCTGCGACTGCAGCGGCACGTCCAGCCGCCCGTCCTCCTCCGGCCTGCCGTCCTCGAAGCGGTACATCCGCCCGCCGACGTAGCTGCGCAGCGCCATCCTGCTGCCGTCCGGCGAGAACGCCCCGTCCGTCACCCACAGGTTGATCGGCGCGACCCGCCGGAAGACGTTCATCGACCCGGTCGACAGCTCCTCCGGCCCCGCGTACAGCGCCGCGCCGCCGTCCTTCTTCTTACTGACGATGTACACCCGCCCCGTCTTCGGATGCACCATGAGCGCCTCCGCGTCCCGCGGCCCGTCCTCGTACTGCACCTCGTACTGCACGGCGTCGATCGTCGCGTCCCTGAGCTGCTTCGGCTCCGGGAGGCGGTAGACCCACACGTACGACCAGGAGCCGCCCATGTTGTCGCCGATGTCGCCGACGTACAGCTCGTTGCCGGGCCCGAGCGAGACGGCCTCGACGTCGCGCGGCTCCCCTATCCCGCGCAGCGTGAGGGTGGCCAGCGTCTCGCCGGTCTCGCCGTCGACGGCGTAGAGGTACGGGCCGTCGTCAGAGTCGTTGTGGGTCCAGTACACGTTGTCGTGCTGCCGGCTGGCGGCCAGGCCGCTGGACTCGGTGATACGGGGGTCGGTGAGGATCACGTCGTCCTGCGCCGCGGCGGGCGGGGCGTACGCGGCGGAGGTCGCCACCGCCGCCGCGGTGAGCAGGGCGGCGGCGGCCGACAGGCGGCGGGGCCCGCGGGAAGGCGGACGGGAAGGCGGACGGGCGGGCGGATGGGTCGGCCGGCGGGAGGGCGGGTGGGCGGCGCGCATGGCGCCAAGCCTGCCATGCGGCCGCGCCGGTGCGCCGCGCCGGTGCGGCGGCGCGGATGCGCTTGCTTCGAGCGCGCTCGAAGGCGTTGGCTTGATCCTCATGAGGTATACGCAGCTGGGACGTACGGGACTCAAGGTCAGCCGACTCGTGCTCGGCACGATGAACTTCGGACCGCACGCCGACGAGGCGGACAGCCACGCCATCATGGATGCCGCCCTCGACGCCGGCATCAACTTCTTCGACACCGCGAATGTCTATGGCTGGGGCGAGAACAAGGGCCGCACCGAGGAGATCGTCGGCACCTGGTTCGCGCAGGGCGGCGGGCGGCGCGACAAGGTCGTGCTCGCCACCAAGGTCTACGGCTCGATGAGCGCGGACCGCGACACGACGTGGCCCAACCACGACCGGCTGTCGGCGCTGAACATCCGCCGCGCGGTCGACGCCAGCCTCAAGCGGCTGCAGACGGACCACATCGACCTCTACCAGTTCCACCACGTCGACCGGCGTACGCCGTGGGACGAGATCTGGCAGGCCGTCGACGTCCTCGTACAGCAGGGCAAGATCCTCTACGCCGGCTCCTCCAACCACGCCGGCTGGCACATCGCGCAGGCCAACGAGGCGGCGCGGCGGCGCAACTCGCTGGGCCTGGTGAGCGAGCAGTGCCTGTACAACCTGTCCGAGCGGCGCGCCGAGATGGAGGTGCTGCCGGCCGCCGAGAGCTACGGCCTCGGCGTCATCCCGTGGTCCCCGCTGGGCGGCGGGCTGCTGGGCGGCGCGCTGCGCAAGGAGCGCGAGGGCGGCGCCGCGCGGTCGGCGGGGGCGCTGCGGGACGACGCGGTGCGCGAGAAGGTGCAGGCGTACGAGGACCTGGTCGCCGGGCACGGCCTGGACCCGGCGGAGGTGGCCCTGGCGTGGCTGCTGACCCGCCCGGGCGTCACGGGCCCGATCGTGGGCCCGCGCACGAGGGAGCAGCTGACGTCGGCGCTGCCGGCGACGGACCTGACGCTGCCGGCCGAGCTGCTGGCGTCGCTCGACGAGGTCTTCCCGGGGCCGGGGCCGTCGCCGGAGGCGTTCGCGTGGTGAGTGTTCCGTAGCCGGTGACTCAGCCGCCGAAGGCGGCGGCGACAGCGACGACGGCGAAGATCAGCACGAGCGTGGCGCTGACGACGCGGATGCGGGTCTTGGCGTTCACGCCTACGAGCTTACGGGCCCGCCGCCCCGGCCGGGGCGGCGGGCCCGCGGCTGCCGTAACGGGCCGTAACGGCTCACCGTGAGTATCGTTGTATTACCGGCTGCGGCGTTGGGCCACAGCGGGGAGGAGCGGCACGATGACCGTCGTGGAGACCGACAGGATCGAGATGGCCGACGAGAGCGACGAGCTCACCCTCGACATGATGTTCGAGTGGCTGGAGCGCATGCCCGTCCCCGAGGGATTCAAGGTTGAGATCGTCGAGGGGACCATCTACATGTCGCCGCAGCGGCAGAAGCACTGGGTGATCATTGCGGGAATCTTCGAGCAGCTTCGCGCGCGGTACCCCTTGACGCGGACCGCATCCGACGTCCGTATTGACTTCCCCGGCCACCTCAACGGCTTCGCCTGCGATATCGCCGCCATGGCGAACGGCACTGCACCCGACGACAAGGGACGCTGGCGCTCTCAGGACGTGGAGTTCGTCGGCGAGGTGATCTCCAAGGGCACCGCCGTCAACGACTACGGACCGAAGAAGGCCGCATACGCCACCGCCGAGGTGCCGGTCTACCTGATCGTCGACCCGTACACCGCCCAGTGCCACCTGCACCTGATGCCCAAGGACGGGAAGTACCACGTCGAGACCACCCTCGACTTCGGTGTGGACGTCGATCTCACCGACACCCCCGTCGAGCTCAAGCTGGCCACCGACGAGTTCCCGCGCGACTGAACGCCGCGCGCTATGTCTCGTCCCGCCCCAAGGGCCAGCTGGCCAGGGGCTCGTAATCGGGTTGGGCGCCCTCCTCGCCCGGGGGCGGGAGGTGGCTGCGGATCAGGGTGAGGGCGGGGACCGGGCGTTGCGGGGTGGTGAAGTCGCGCAGGGCGTACGTGAACGGGGTCAGGTCCGCGCCGCCGCCGTGGCGCTGGCGGGCCAGCGTCAGGTGCGGGCGGTAGCGGCGCTCCCTCCGTGACCCGCGCCCCCCGGCGCCGCCGCCCGCCCCCGGGCCCACCCCCGGCGTCCTGCGCCCCGCCGCCTCCGCGGCCTCCGCCAGCCGGCCCAGTTCCCCGACGTCGCCGGCCGCCGCCGTCCACAGCACCGTGTCGGAGAACCGCCCGCCGCCCGCCAGCCCCAGCGCCACCGGCGCCCGGCGCCGCGCCGCCCGGGCCAGCCGCTCCCCCAGCTCCGCGACGGAGTCGGCCGGCACCTCCCCGTAGAACGCCACCGTGACGTGCCAGCCCTCCGGCCGGGTCCAGCGCAGCCGCCCGGCGCCGGGCAGCCCGCGCAGCCGCTCCACCGCCCCGGCCAGCTCCGCCAGCGCCTCGGCGGGCGGGGTCACGGCGGCGAAGAGCCTCATCGGAACCGGCCGCCGTCCCTCAGTCCGGGAACCGCCGCGCCACCCACCGCCACGCGACCTCCAGCAGCACCGACGCCCCCACCGCGATGCCCACCGCCGTCCACGGCATCTGGGCACCCACCAGCTTCAGCGCGAAGAAGTCCTGCAGCCACGGCGTGGCCAGCACGATCACGAACCCCAGCGCCATCGTCGCGACCAGCCCCACCCGCCACCACGTGTACGGCCGCGCGATGATCGCGAGCACCCACATGGCGATCAGGAACAGCGTCAGCGTCGCGGCCGACGTCTCCGCGTCCAGCGCCCCGTCCCCCGTGTAGTGCCGTCGCGCCAGCATGTACGTCAGGAACGTCGCCGTCCCCGCGATGAGCCCGGCCGGGATGGCGTAGCGCATCACCCGCCGGACGAAGTGGGGCCGCGCCCGCTCCTTGTTCGGCGCCAGCGCCAGGAAGAACGCCGGCACGCCGATCGTCAGCGTCGACAGCAGGGTCAGGTGCCGCGGGAGGAAGGGGTACGGCACCTGGGTGATGACGACGAGCAGCGCCATCAGCACCGAGTAGACGGTCTTGGTCAGGAACAGGTTCGCGACCCGCTCGATGTTGCCGATGACCCGACGGCCCTCGGCGACGACCGAGGGGAGGGTGGAGAAGCTGTTGTTCAGCAGCACGATCTGCGCGACGGCCTTGGACGCCTCCGAGCCCGAGCCCATGGACACGCCGATGTCCGCGTCCTTCAGCGCCAGCACGTCGTTGACGCCGTCGCCGGTCATCGCCACGTCGTGTCCGCGGGACTGCAGCGCGGCGACCATGTCCCGCTTCTGCTGCGGGTTGACGCGGCCGAAGACGGCGCCCTCGTCGAGGACGGCGGCCATCTCGTCGCGGTCCTCCGGCAGGGTGCGCGCGTCGACGGTGCGGTCCGCGCCCGCCATGTCCAGCTTCGCGGCGACGGCGCCCACGGACACCGCGTTGTCGCCCGAGATGATCTTCGTCTCGACCCGTTCCTCCGCGAAGTAGCGGAGGGTGTCGGCGGCGTCCGGCCGCAGCCGCTGCTCCAGTACGACCAGGGCGGCCGGCTCGACGTCGCGGGCCGCCTCCGGGTCGTCCAGGTCGCGGCCGGTGCGGGCCAGCAGCAGGACGCGGAGCCCCTGCGCGTTCAGATCGTCGATCTCGGTAAGAGCCGGGTCGGCGGCCGGGAGCAGCACGTCGGGCGCGCCCAGCAGCCACGTACCCGCTCCGTACGCGAAGCCCCCGCCGCTAGCGGCGCTGAACGCCGCGCCGCTGTACTTGCGCGCCGAGGAGAACGGCAGCGCCCCGGTGCAGCGCAGCTCCTCGGTGTCCGGGTACGCCTCGATGATGGCCTGCAGGCTGGCGTTCGGCCGCGGGTCGGAGGAGCCCAGGGCGCCCAGCACCCGCCGTACGTCCGCCTCCGCCGCGCCGCCCAGCGGGCGCAGCTCGGTGACGTCCATGCCGCCCTCGGTGAGGGTGCCGGTCTTGTCGAGGCAGACGACGTCGACCCGCGCGAGGCCCTCGATGGCGGGCAGTTCCTGGACGAGGCACTGCTTGCGGCCCAGCCGGATGACGCCTATCGCGAACGCCATGGAGGTCAGCAGCACCAGCCCTTCGGGCACCATGGGCACGATGCCGCCGACCATGCGGCGGACGGCGTCCTGCGCGCCCTCGTTCTCGACCACGAGCTGGCTGATGACCAGGCCGATGGCGGCCGGGACCATCATGTACGTCACGTACTTGAGGATCTCGCTGATGCCGCTGCGCAGCTCGGAGTGGACGAGCGTGAAGCGGGACGCCTCCTCCGCCAGCTGCACGGCGTACGCCTCGCGCCCCACCTTCGTGGCCGTGAACGCGCCGCCGCCGGCGACGACGAAGCTGCCGGAGAGCACCTTGTCGCCGGGTTGCTTGACGACGGGGTCGGCCTCGCCGGTGAGCAGCGACTCGTCGACCTCCAGGCTGTCGGACTCCAGCACCTCGCCGTCGACGACGACCTTGTCGCCGGGGCCCAGCTCGACGAGGTCGCCGAGGACGATCCCGGCGGTGGGGATCTCCCGGGTCCGGCCGTCGCGGCGCACCTGCGGCTTGGCCTCGCCGATGACGGCCAGGCTGTCGAGGGTCTTCTTGGCGCGCAGCTCCTGGATGATGCCGATGCCGGTGTTCGCAAGGATCACGAAGCCGAACAGGCTGTCCTGGATGGGCGCGACGGCCAGCATGATGATCCACAGGACGCCGATGATGGCGTTGAAGCGGGTGAAGACGTTGGCGCGGACGATGTCGGCGGTGGAGCGGGAGGAGCGTACGGGGACGTCGTTGACCTCGCCGCGGGCGACGCGCTCGGCGACCTCGGCGGCGGTGAGCCCGTCGTGCCGGCGCGCGACCACCGACTCCGCCTCCGCGGCGACCGTCTCGGCCTCCGCCGCGACCCCGGCCGCGTCCGCCGCGGTGTCCGTGTCCGGCGCGGCGCCGTTCACGTCGCCCGTATCACCGGCAGCACCGGTGTCCGTCGCACCGGCAGCACCGGCAGCACCGGTCGCGTCCGCCGCCCCGCCCGCTTCTCCGCCCGGCTCCTGCCCCTCGCCGCCGTCGGAGGCTGTCTCGACCCGCTGCGTCATGCGTACGACGTTACGTGTTCGACGGGGCGTCTGCGCCCCCGCCCCGGGCGAGGGCGGCGGCCCGGCGGCGTACGTACCAGATGCCGAGGACGCCGAGGCCGGCACCGGCCAGGCAGGTCCACAGCCACCACATGCGGTCGTGGTCGTCCAGCCAGCCGACGAACGGCAGCTGGACGAGGAAGAGGACGAACCACAGCACGGTGCCGCCGACGGTCACCGCCATGATGTCGCCCTCGAACGGCTCCGGCGCCGGATGGCTGTACGCCTTCTTGCCCATGTCACCAGGGTACGGGCCGCGGCCCGGCCGCATACTGAGTGGGCGCCGAAGCCCGGCCGCCGCTCAGCCCGAAGGTCGCGCATGCCCCCCGCCCGGAAGACCGGCGGCACGGACCCGGAAGCCGGGCCCCCGCCCGCCACCGCCGCCCCCCGTCTCCTCCCCCCTCGACGCCTACTTCCGCATCTCCCGGCGCGGCTCGTCCGTCACCCAGGAGCTGCGGGGCGGGCTGGCGACGTTCTTCGCCATGGCGTACGTGACGCTGATGCCCTTCACGTACAGCGTGGCCTCTCCCCGGCCTGAAGGCCGGGGCTTCATTCCCTCGCGGGAACGAGCTTCCTGATTCATCGGGCCGTGCCTCCCCGGAGTTCTCCGGGGGCGGTCTTACCGGCCCTCCCCAGGCGTTTTACCTCTCGGCCAGCCCGGCCGCGAGGATCGTCTTTGCCGCGTTGACGTCGCGGTCGTGGACGGCGCCGCAGCTCGGGCATGTCCACGTCCACACGTTCAGCGGCATCTTCTCGTTCATGTGGGCGCAGCCCGGTGTGGAGCACAGCTTCGAGGATGGGAACCAGCGGTCCACGAGCAAGATTTCCCGCCCGTGCCATGCGGTCTTGTACTCCAGCATGCGCCGCAGCTCGCTCCAGGCCGCATCCGAGATGGCGCGGGCCAAGCTGTGGTTCTTGAGCATGTTGCGGACGGTCAGGTCCTCAATGGCAATGGCTTGGTTCTCGCGTACCAGCCGAGTGGTGACCTTGTGCATCGGCATGGGCTTCCTCGCCCACGTCCTGCTCCGCACGGCGGTGGGCCGCCCCGGGTCCGTACGCCCGGCGCTGTGGGTGACGTCGGCGGTGTTCGTGGTCTTCTTCGCGCTCGACCCGATCGAACGCCGGCTCGGCCTCGGCTGAGGGGAAGGCGCACCCGCGGCAGGCGTACGGGCAGCAGGTGTACGGACGGCAGGCGTACGGGCGGCAGGCGCTACTTTCCGGGGGCGCCGAGCCGCCAGGTCCCCGAGGGGTGCCCGGCGGGCCAGCGGGTGAGGCGTTGGGTCTCCTCTACCGCTGTCCGGAAGCGTTCGTCGAAGTCGTTGCGCTGCAGCAGTTGCAGCACGTAGTCCTGCACCGGCATGTCCCGCTTCGCCGCGTGGGTGCGGAGGCGGTCGAGGAGTTCGCCGTCTATTCGCAGACTGAGCACGTGGGTCCCCATGCCGTTCAGGGTCGCCGGTCGCCCGCGCCGGGGGCGGGCGATCCCGTACGCGGTCATCCTTTCGAGTGGCGGGCAGACTCAGGCCGTAACCTCCTCTGTTCCGGCGTCCGCATTTTACTTAGCCAAAGTAATGAGGTACTCTAATGAACATGCCTGACCTGTCCCAGGGTGAGAACGCCGCCGCGGTGAACTCACTCCGCTCCGCGATCCTGCGGCTGACCCGCCGGCTGCGGCACCAGCGCGTGGACGAGTCGCTGAGCCCGACCGAGATGTCGGTGCTCGGCACGCTCTTCCGCTGCGGTCCGCTCGGCCCCGGCGAGCTGGCGCGCAAGGAGCACGTCCAGCCGCCGTCGATGACCCGCATCGTCGCCATGCTGGAGACCAAGGGGCTGGTCCGGCTGGAGCCGCACCCGGAGGACCGGCGGCAGAAGGTGGTCAGCCAGACCGAGCAGGCCGAGGCGATGCTCGAAGAGAGCCGCCGCAAGCGCAACGCGTGGCTGGCCGAGCTGGCCGGCGGCCTGTCCGAGGAGGAGTGGGACACGCTGCGCGCCGCCGCCCCCGTGCTGGAGAAGCTCGCACATCTGCCCATGCCGGAGGCCGCACAACGCTGACGCAGGACGACGACAGGAGGGGACGTCTTTGAGTACGGGACCCGGAGCAGACTCCGCCCCCGCACCCACACCCGACGACCACGAAGAAGAGGAGAACAGCAAGGGCGGCACCTTCAGCTCGCTGAGGATCCGCAACTACCGGCTCTTCGCCGGCGGCCAGGTCGTCTCCAACACCGGCACCTGGATGCAGCGCATCGCCCAGGACTGGCTGGTGCTCAGCCTCACCGGCTCCGCCACCGCCGTCGGCATCACGACGGCGCTGCAGTTCCTTCCCATGCTGCTCTTCGGCCTCTACGGCGGCGTGCTCGCCGACCGGCTGCCCAAGCGCAAGCTGCTGCTCGCCACCCAGGCCGCCATGGGCCTCATCGGGCTCGCCCTCGCGGCGCTCACGCTGAGCGGTGCGGTGACGGTCTGGCACGTCTACCTCATGGCGTTCCTGCTCGGCCTCGCCACCGTCGTCGACAACCCGGCGCGGCAGGTGTTCGTCGCCGAGCTGGTCGGCAAGGAGCAGATGCAGAACGCCGTCAGCCTCAACGCCGCCAACTTCCAGACCGCCCGCCTCCTCGGCCCCGCCGTGGCCGGGGTGCTGATCACCGCCGTCGGCAGCGGCTGGGCGTTCCTGCTCAACGGGCTGTCGTTCCTCGCACCCATCACCGGGCTGCTGCTGATGCGCTCCGCGGAGCTGCACCGCGTCGAGCGCGCACCGCGCGGCAAGGGACAGCTGCGCGAGGGCCTGGCGTACGTCGCCGGGCGGCCGGAGCTGCTGTGGCCGATCGTGCTGGTCGGCTTCATCGGCACGTTCGGCTACAACTTCCCGATCTGGCTCACGGCGTACGTGGACGAGGTCTTCCACGGCGACGCCGGCACCTACGGCCTGCTGAACTCGCTGATGGCGGCCGGCTCGCTGGGCGGCGCGCTGTTCGCGGCGCGGCGCGGGGTGAGCCGGCTGCGGCTGACGGTGATCGCGGCGCTGGCGTTCGGGGTGCTGGAGATCGTCGTGGCGCTGTCGCCGGCGTTCTGGCTGTTCGCGGCGCTGCTGGTGCCGGTGGGCGCGTTCGGGCTGCTGTTCAACACGACCGCGAACGCGAACGTCCAGCTGGCCACGGACGAGGCCATGCGGGGGCGGGTGATGAGCCTGTTCGTGATGGTGTTCGTCGGCGGCACGCCGATCGGCGGGCCGATCGTGGGCTGGACGACGGACACGTTCGGCGCCCGGACCGGGTTCCTGACGTGCGGGGTGATCTCGGCGGTGGCGGCGATCACGGTGGGCCTGGTGCTCGCGCGGGTCGGGGGGCTGCGGCTGCGGATCGACCTGCGGCGGGGGCGCAAGCACGTGACCTTCGTACCGGCGCGGCGCGCGGCGGAGCTGGCCCCGGCGGCGTGAGGGCGGGGGGCGGGG
>NZ_BAAAPF010000164.1:0-15878 GCF_039531005.1 Streptomyces synnematoformans | reverse complement strand
CCGCCGGCCCGCCGCGGGCCCCGGGCCGCCGGCAGCAGCCGGTGTCCCGGCAGCGCGGCCGGGGGCGGGCCTCCGGCAGCCGCGGCGGCCGGTCGGGAGGCAAGCGGCGGTGAACATGCCCGACGGAAGCAGGGAACTGCTCCTCAGCCGGATCCAGGACGTGCCGGACTACCCGAAGCCGGGCGTGATGTTCAAGGACATCACCCCGCTGCTGGCCGACGGCAAGGCGTTCTCCGTGCTCACGGACGCGCTCACCGAGATCTGCCGGGAGCAGGACGCGCAGAAGGTCGTCGGTCTGGAGGCGCGCGGCTTCATCCTGGGCGCGCCGGTGGCGGTGCGCGCGGGGATCGGCTTCGTGCCCGTACGCAAGGCGGGCAAGCTCCCGGGCGGCACCCTCGGGCAGGCGTACGACCTGGAGTACGGCACCGCGGAGATCGAGATACACGCCGACGCCCTGCAGCCCGGGGACCGCGTCCTGGTCATCGACGACGTGCTGGCCACCGGCGGCACCGCGGAGGCGTCGGTGCAGCTGATCCGGCGGGCCGGCGGCACCGTCACCGGCCTCGCCGTGCTGCTGGAGCTGGGCTTCCTGGCGGGCCGGACGCGCGTCGAACGGGCGCTCGACGGCGCTCCGCTCGCCGCCCTCGTCACCGTCTGACCCCGCTGAGCCCTCTCCGGCCCCTTTGACCTGGGGTTATCCACCCCGTCGGGGGCCGGGTGCGGTGGTCGCCGGGTGGTGTGGACCGGGTGGCAGATACCATGGCAGTTCCGGGGATCTCCCCGTGGGCCGTCCACCGTCAAGGAGTGCTCTTGCCAGACGAGGCTCATCGGTCCACCGCCGCGCCGCCCGAGAAGCAGCGGCAGCCCGGCGCGGCGGGCCGCCCGCTGCCCGCGCGGGCAGCGGAGAACGGGTCGGGCCGTCGTACCGCGCCGACGGACGGGCGTGCCCAGCCCGCCGCCCGCGCGCGCGTCGAGCCCGCCTCGGGCCACGGCGCCGGGCAGGCCGGCCGCGGCGGCTCGCCCAGCCGGGTACGGGCCCGGCTGGCGCGCCTCGGCGTGCAGCGGCAGAGCCCGTACAACCCGGTGCTGGAGCCGCTGCTGCGGATAGTGCGCGGGAACGACCCGAAGGCCGACACCGCCACGCTGCGCCAGATAGAGCGCGCCTACCAGGTCGCCGAGCGCTGGCACCGCGGCCAGAAGCGCAAGAGCGGCGACCCGTACATCACCCACCCGCTGGCCGTCACCACGATCCTGGCCGAGCTGGGCATGGACCCCGCTACGCTGATGGCGGGGCTGCTGCACGACACGGTGGAGGACACCGAGTACGGGCTCGACGACCTGCGCCGCGACTTCGGCGACCAGGTGACGCTGCTGGTAGACGGCGTCACCAAGCTGGACAAGGTCAAGTTCGGCGAGGCCGCGCAGGCGGAGACCGTGCGCAAGATGGTCGTCGCCATGGCCAAGGACCCCCGGGTCCTGGTGATCAAGCTCGCCGACCGGCTGCACAACATGCGCACCATGCGCTACCTGCGCCGCGAGAAGCAGGAGCAGAAGGCGCGCGAGACGCTGGAGATCTACGCCCCGCTGGCCCACCGGCTGGGCATGAACACCATCAAGTGGGAGCTGGAGGACCTCGCCTTCGCGATCCTCTACCCGAAGATGTACGACGAGATCGTCCGGCTGGTCGCCGAGCGCGCCCCCAAGCGGGACGAGTACCTGGCCGTCGTCATCGACGAGGTGCAGCAGGACCTGCGCAGCGCCCGGATCAAGGCGACCGTCACCGGCCGCCCGAAGCACTACTACAGCGTCTACCAGAAGATGATCGTGCGCGGCCGCGACTTCGCCGAGATCTACGACCTGGTGGGCATCCGCGTCCTCGTCGACTCCGTCCGCGACTGCTACGCGGCGCTGGGCACCATCCACGCGCGGTGGAACCCCGTCCCCGGACGGTTCAAGGACTACATCGCGATGCCCAAGTTCAACATGTACCAGTCGCTGCACACGACGGTCATCGGGCCCGAGGGCAAGCCCGTCGAGCTGCAGATCCGCACGTTCGACATGCACCGCCGCGCCGAGTACGGCATCGCCGCGCACTGGAAGTACAAGCAGGAGGCCACCGGCGGCGCCACCCGCCAGCAGGGCGCCGGCACCCGCAAGGGCAGCAGGTCCGAGCAGGTCAACGACATGGCCTGGCTGCGCCAGCTGATCGACTGGCAGAAGGAGACCGAGGACCCCGGCGAGTTCCTCGACGCGCTGCGCTTCGACCTCTCCCGCAACGAGGTCTTCGTCTTCACGCCCAAGGGCGACGTGATCGCCCTGCCCGCCGGCGCGACCCCCGTCGACTTCGCGTACGCCGTGCACACCGAGGTCGGGCACAAGACCATAGGGGCCCGCGTCGGCGGCCGGCTCGTACCGCTGGAGTCCGCGCTCGACAACGGCGACACCGTCGAGGTCTTCACCTCCAAGGCGCCCGGCGCGGGTCCCTCCCGGGACTGGCTGAACTTCGTCAAGTCGCCCCGCGCGCGCAACAAGATCCGCGCCTGGTTCTCCAAGGAGCGCCGCGACGAGGCCATCGAGCAGGGCAAGGACGCCATCGCGCGGGCGATGCGCAAGCAGAACCTGCCGATCCAGCGCATCCTCACCGGCGACTCCCTGGTCACCATCGCGCACGAGATGCGCTACCCGGACATCTCCGCCCTCTACGCGGCGATCGGCGAGGGCCACGTCTCCGCGCAGAACGTCGTCCAGAAGCTGGTGCAGGCGCTCGGCGGCGAGGAGGCGGCCACCGAGGACATCGAGGAGACCGCCCCGCCGCTGCCCGGCACCCGCAAGCGGCGGGCGGCCAACGACCCCGGTGTGATCGTCAAGGGCGTCGACGACGTGTGGGTGAAGCTCTCCCGCTGCTGTACGCCGGTGCCCGGCGACCCGATCATCGGCTTCGTCACCCGCGGCAAGGGCGTGTCCGTGCACCGTGCCGACTGCGTCAACGTCGAGTCGCTGTCGCAGCAGCCCGAGCGGATCATCGAGGTGGAGTGGGCGCCGACGCAGTCGTCGGTGTTCCTCGTCGCCATCCAGGTGGAGGCGCTGGACCGGTCCCGGCTGCTCTCGGACGTCACGCGTGTGCTGTCCGACCAGCACGTGAACATCCTGTCCGCCGCCGTGCAGACCTCCCGCGACCGGGTGGCCACCTCGCGCTTCACCTTCGAGATGGGCGATCCGAAGCACCTGGGGCACGTGTTGAAGGCGGTACGGAAGGTGGAGGGCGTCTACGACGTGTACCGGGTCACCTCAGCCCGCAACAACTGAGCACACGGCGAAGGCCCCGCCGCCCGGCGGGGCCTTCGGCACGTACGGCTGCGGCGGGCCTCAGCCGCCGAACTCGCGCAGGCCCTTGAGCGCCTGGTCGAGCAGCGCCTGCCGGCCCTCCAGCTCCCGGGCCAGCTTGTCGGCCTTGGCGTTGTTGCCCTGCGCCCGGGCCTGCTCGATCTGCCGGTGGAGCTTGTCGACGGCGTCCTGCAGCTGCCCCGTCAGCCCTTCGGCGCGGGCCCGCGCCTCCGGGTTCGTACGGCGCCACTCGGTCTCCTCCGCATCGCCGAGGGCGCGCTCCACGGCGTGCATCCGGGCCTCGATCTTCGCCCGGGCGTCGCGCGGTACGTGCCCGATGGCCTCCCACCGCTCGTTGATCGAGCGGAAGGCGCCCCTGGCGGACTTGAGGTCGGTCACCGGCAGCAGCTTCTCCGCCTCCGCGACCAGCTCCTCCTTGCGCGTGAGGTTCTCCCGCTGCTCGTGGTCGCGCTCGGCGAAGACCTCGCTGCGGGCCTGGAAGAAGACGTCCTGGGCGCCGCGGAAGCGGGCCCACAGGTCCTCCTCCTGGTCGCGCTGGGCGCGGCCCGCGGCCTTCCAGTCCGCCATCAGCTCGCGGTAGCGGGCGGCCGTCGGCCCCCACTCGCGGGAGCCGGAGAGCGACTCCGCCTCCTCCACCAGCTTCTCCTTGCGCCGCCTGGCCTCCTCGCGCTGGGCGTCGAGGGACGCGAAGTGCGCCTTGCGGCGCTTGGAGAACGCCGAGCGGGCGTGGCTGAAGCGGTGCCACAGCTCGTCGTCGCTCCTGCGGTCCAGCCGGGGCAGGCCCTTCCAGGTCTCCACCAGCTCCCGCAGCCGCTCGCCCGCCGCCCGCCACTGCTCGCTCCGCGCCAGGTCCTCGGCCTCGGCGACGACCGCCTCCTTGGCCTCGCGTACCTGGACCTGGTGCTTGGCCTTGGCGGCCTTGCGCTCCTCCTGGCGGGCGGCCACGGCCTCCACCAGCCGGTCCAGCCGGGCCGCCAGCGCGTCGAGGTCGCCGACCGCGTGCGCCGCGGACACCTGCTCGCGCAGGTGGTCGATGGCGGCGGTGGCGTCCTTGGCGGACAGGTCGGTGGTCTGCACCCGGCGCTCAAGGAGGCCGATCTCCACGACCAGGCCCTCGTACTTGCGCTTGAAGTAGGCGAGCGCCTCCTCGGCCGAGCCCGCCTGCCAGGAGCCGACGACTCGTTCGCCGTCGGCGGTACGCACGTACACGGTGCCCGTCTCGTCGACCCGGCCCCATGGGTCGCTGCTCACAGCGCCTCCTCACATGACGCCCGCTGGCCCGGCAGCCCGGCGGCGTCGTCCACAGTTGTCTGCGGCCGGAAGGGGGATGGGGTACCGGATCCGGCCGATCCGGCGGCGGGCGAAGCGACTGCCGCCGGCACCCCCGCACCTGCACAACGCCAACATAGGCGAACGGCGGGCCGGCTGTCCGCATCCCGCGCGAGACCAATCACGTAACGGCGGGGGCGGCACCGGGGCTCAGTGGTCCTTCTCCTGTTCCTCGGTGCCCTTGGTGACCGTGGCCTTGTTGATGACCACGGTCGCGTTCGGGGCGGTGCTCCCGGTCTGGTCCGGCGGCTGGGCGCCGGCCTCGGCGATCATCTTGACGGTGGACATGCCCTCGTCGGTGATCGTGCCGAACGGCGTGTAGTTCGGGGGCAGCGGGCTGTCCTCGTAGACCAGGAAGAACTGGCTGCCGCCGGAGTCCTTCTGGCCGGTGTTGGCCATCGCCACGGTGCCCGCGGGGTACGTACCGCCCTTGACCCGCTTGTCCTTGAGGTTCTCGTCCGGGATCGTGTAGCCGGGGCCGCCCTGGCCGGTGCCGGCGGGGTCGCCGCACTGCAGCACGAAGATGCCGGACTCCTCGCCGGTCAGCCGGTGGCACGGGCTGTGGTCGAAGTAGCCCTCGCCGGCCAGGAAGTTCATGCTGTTCACGGTGTGCGGCGCCTTGCCCGCGTCCATCTCGATGCCGATGTCGCCGCAGGTCGTCGAGAGCGTCATCGTGTACGTCGCCGACTCGTCGATGTCGAGCTTCGGCTCCTTCTTCCACGTCTTCTTCGACGCCTTGCCCTTCTCCGGCTTGCCGCAGGGGTCGTGTGGCTTCTCCGCACTCTCGCTCGGCGCCGCGGCGTCGTCCTTCTTCTCGTCGTCGTCACCCGACCCGAAGCCGGTGGCCGCCGCGACTGTGACGGCTGTGATCACCACCACCAGCGGGGCGGCGATGATCGCCGCGAGCTTCCGGTTGTGCTTCCTGCGGTCGGCGCGCCTGCGCTGCTGCCGCTCGTACTTCTCCCGGGCGAGCTGCCGCCTCCGCTGGTCCTTGCTGACCACCGCGTCTTCTCCCTCGAGTCGCTGCCACACGCGTTCGTGGACCGGAATTCCGTGTGCCGTACCGTATATCGATTCGCTGCCGGATGAGGAGCGCCGGTAGTCTCGGAACGGCCGCAATTCCGGGCTCCGCCGGCCGCGCGGTGCCCCGCGGCACCACAGCCGACGACAACCGACAGGTGAAGGACGATCGTGCTCATTGCCGGGTTCCCCGCGGGCGCATGGGGCACCAATTGTTATCTCCTCGCCCCGGCCGCGGGCGAGGAGTGCGTGATCGTCGACCCCGGGCACCGGGCGGCGGACGGCGTCGCGGAGGCGGTCGCCAAGCACCGGCTCAAGCCGGTCGCGGTCGTGCTCACCCACGGGCACCTGGACCACGTCGCCTCGGTGATCCCGGTCTGCGGCGCGCACGACGTGCCCGCCTGGATCCACCCCGCCGACCGGTACATGCTCGCCGAGCCGGAGAAGGCCCTTGGCATGGCCGTCGGCGCGCCGCTGCTCGGCGACCTGACCGTGGGGGAGCCGGACGACGTGGCCGAGCTGGCCGACGGCGCCGAGCTGGAGCTGGCCGGGCTGAACCTCACCGTCGCGCACGCGCCCGGCCATACCGAGGGGTCGGTGACCTTCCGGCTGCCCGAGCAGCCGGACGTGCCGCAGGTCCTCTTCTCGGGCGACCTGCTCTTCGCCGGCTCCATCGGACGCACCGACCTGCCCGGCGGCGACGCCGACGAGATCCTCCGGTCGCTGGCCCGCGTGTGCCTGCCGCTCGACGACTCGACCGTGGTGCTGCCCGGGCACGGCCCTCAGACGACCATCGGCCGCGAGCGCGCCGGCAACCCCTTCCTGCAGGAGCCGGCCGCCGGGCCGGCGGGCGGCACGGCCGCCCCGCTCCGCCCACGACGACGAATGTGACGACACTCCCCGTGACCACTTCACCGGCTTTCCGGGCCCCCCGGGGTACCTACGACCTGATCCCGCCGCGCTCCGCGGCCTACCTCGCCGTCCGCGAGGCGTTCGCCGCGCCCGCACGCCGCGCCGGCTACGGCTACGTCGAGACCCCCGGCTTCGAGGACGTGCGGCTCTTCGCCCGCGGCGTCGGCGAGTCCACCGACATCGTGACCAAGGAGATGTACACCCTCACCACCCGGGGCGGCGACGAGCTGGCGCTGCGCCCCGAGGGCACCGCCTCCGTGCTGCGCGCCGCGCTGGAGAACAACCTGCACAAGCAGGGCAACCTGCCGGTCAAGCTCTGGTACTCCGGCTCGTACTACCGCTACGAGCGCCCGCAGAAGGGCCGCTACCGGCACTTCTCCCAGGTCGGCGCCGAGGCCATCGGCGCCGAGGACCCGGCGCTCGACGCGGAGCTGATCGTCCTGGCCGTCGACGGCTACCGGGCGCTGGGGCTCACGGGCTTCCGGCTGCTGCTCAACTCCCTCGGTGACCGGGAGTGCCGGCCCGCGTACCGCACCGCGCTGCAGGACTTCCTGCGCGGCCTCGACCTCGACGGGCCCACCCGCGAGCGGATCGAGATCAACCCGCTGCGGGTCCTCGACGACAAGCGCCCCGAGATCCGGGCGCAGCTCGACGCCGCCCCGCTGATGCGCGACCACCTGTGCGAGGCGTGCAAGGCGTACCACGAGCAGGTGCGCGAGCTGCTGACGGCGGCCGGCGTCGCCTACGAGGACGACCCCCGGCTGGTCCGCGGCCTCGACTACTACACGCGCACCACCTTCGAGTTCGCCCACGACGGCCTCGGCGCGCAGTCCGCCATCGGCGGCGGCGGCCGCTACGACGGCCTGTCGGAGATGATCGGCGGCCCCGCGCTGCCGTCGGTGGGCTGGGCGCTGGGCGTGGACCGCACGGTGCTGGCGCTGGCGGCCGAGGGCGTGGAGCTGGACCTGCCCGCGGCCACCGACGTGTACGCGGCGGCCCTCGGCGAGCGGGCCCGCAGGACGCTGTTCGGCGTGGTCACCGAGCTGCGCCGGGCCGGGGTCGCGGCCGACTTCGCGTTCGGCGGCAAGGGGCTGAAGAACGCGCTGAAGTCCGCCGACCGCTCCGGCGCCCGCTTCGCGCTGGTCGCCGGCGAGCGGGATCTCGACGAGGGCGTCGTGCAGCTGAAGGACCTCGGCAGCGGCGAGCAGCGGCCGGTCGCGCTGGCGGCGGTCGTGGACGAGCTGCGGGGGCTGCTCGCCTGACTCCCGCGGCCGACCCCCGCGGCCGACTTCCGCGGTGGCCCGGTGACGGGTGGATTTACGCTGGTCGAATGCGTGGTCGGGCATCGTTGCCCCCTGCCGGTGTACGGCCGTGGCCGACCGGCTGTTCCCGGGCGCACCGGTGCCCGATCGCCCGGCGTTGCGGCACAATGAGGTGCCGCCACCGAACCACGAGGTGCCGCCACCGACCCGAGCCCACGGAAGCAGCGAGATGACCACGACCGCGACCAGAACGGCCCCGCCCCGGCACGAGGAACCGCCCGAGTCCGGACTGATCGGGGCGAGCCGACCGTTCGCCTGGCTGCTGATCGTCTGCGGCACGCTGGGCGTGGTGGCGTCCGCGGTGATCACGCACGACAAGATGAAGCTGCTGGAGGACCCGAACTACGTCTCGGCCTGCAGCCTCAACCCGGTGCTGTCGTGCAACAACATCATGAAGAGCTGGCAGGCGTCGGTGTTCGGGTTCTCGAACCCGTTCGTCGGCTGGGTCGCCTTCCCGATGCTCGTCGTGATCGGCGTCGGCCTGCTGGCCGGCGGCCGGCACCGGCGCTGGTGGTGGACGGGCCTGTGGGCGGGCTCCCTCTTCGGCGTCGGCTTCGTCTCCTTCCTCCAGTACTCCTCGCTGTACAAGATCGGCTCGCTGTGCCTGTGGTGCTGCCTGGTCTGGGCGGTGACGATCCTGATCTTCTGGTACACCACCGTGCACAACGTCAAGACCGGCGTCTTCCCGGTCTCGGCGCGGGTGCGCGAGGCGGTGCTGGAGTTCAACTGGGTGGTGCCGGTCCTCTGGTACGGGACCCTGCTCATCCTGATCGGCATCCGCTGGTGGTCGTACTGGAAGACGCTCCTCTGAGCGCTGTCGGTCCCGTGGCATAGGCTCGGGAAGCGTGGAGCCCGACCTGTTCACCGCCGCGGCCGAGGAGCGCCGGGAGAAGGATCCCGGCAGCTCTCCGCTGGCCGTCCGGATGCGCCCGCGCACCCTCGACGAGGTCGTGGGGCAGCAGCACCTGCTGCGGCCCGGCGCACCGCTGCGCCGGCTCGTCGGCGAGGGCGCCGGGGGTGGGGGAGGGCCGGCGGGTCCGGCGTCCGTGCTGCTGTGGGGTCCGCCCGGCACCGGCAAGACCACACTGGCGTACGTGGTCAGCCAGGCCACCCGGAAGCGCTTCGTGGAGCTGTCCGCGATCACCGCGGGCGTCAAGGAGGTCCGCGCGGTCATCGAGGGCGCCCGCCGCGCCACCGGGGGGTACGGCGAGGAGACCGTCCTCTTCCTCGACGAGATCCACCGCTTCAGCAAGGCCCAGCAGGACTCCCTGCTGCCCGCGGTGGAGAACCGCTGGGTGACGCTGATCGCGGCCACCACGGAGAATCCGTACTTCTCCGTCATCTCCCCGCTGCTGTCCCGCTCGCTGCTGCTCACGCTGGAGCCGCTCAGCGAGGACGACGTGCGCGGGCTGCTGCGCCGGGCGGTCACCGCCGAGCGCGGGCTGGGCGGCGCGGTGACGCTGCCGGCGGAGTCCGAGGAGCACCTGCTGCGGATCGCGGGCGGCGACGCGCGCCGGGCGCTCACGGCGCTGGAGGCGGCGGCGGGCGCGGCGCTGGCGCAGGGCGAGCCGGAGGTGTCGCTGCCGACGCTGGAGGCGGCGGTGGACCGCGCCGCCGTGGCGTACGACCGGGACGGCGACCAGCACTACGACGTGGCCAGCGCCCTCATCAAGTCCGTGCGCGGCTCGGACGTGGACGCCGCGCTGCACTATCTGGCGCGCATGATCGAGGCGGGCGAGGACCCGCGGTTCATCGCCCGGCGGCTGATGATCTCCGCCAGCGAGGACATCGGTCTTGCCGACTCCTCGGCGCTGCAGACGGCGGTCGCGGCGGCCCAGGCGGTGGCCATGATCGGTTTCCCGGAGGCGGCGCTGACGCTGGCGCACGCCACGGTGGCGCTCGCGCTGGCCCCGAAGTCCAACGCGGTGACGAAGGCCATCGGCGCCGCGATGGACGACGTCCGGGCCGGCCGGGCGGGCCCGGTGCCGGCGCACCTGCGCGACGGGCACTACAAGGGCGCGGAGAAGCTGGGCCACGCGCAGGGGTACGTGTATCCGCACGACGTCCCCGGCGCCATCGCCGCCCAGCGGTACGCCCCGGACGCCCTCGCCGGCCGGCGGTACTACGAACCCACGCGGTACGGGGCCGAGGCGCGGTACGCCGAGGTCGTCGAGCGGGTCCGGGAGCGGCTGGCCGGCACCGCCCGGCAGGACGGGCCGGGGCGGGGCGGCGGCGCGGGGGACTGAGGTCCGGCGTGCGACGGGCGGCGGGTGACGCGGATCACGGCGCCCGGTCGCCGGGAATGCCCGAATTCTTCAGAGCGTTCCCCCAGGTTGTCGCGCACGAGCCCGACAATCGCTTAAGGTAAGCCTTGCCTAACTTTCTCTGAGGAGGACGGAACCGCGTGAACCAGCCGCGCCCCAAGGTCCGCAAGTCGCGGGCCCTCGGCATCCCGCTCACCCCGAAGGCCGCCAAGTACTTCGAGAACCGCCCGTACCCGCCCGGCATGCACGGCCGCGGCCGCAAGCAGACCAGCGACTACAAGGTGCGGCTGCTTGAGAAGCAGCGCCTGCGCGCGCAGTACGACCTCAGCGAGCGCCAGCTCGTCCGGGCGTACGAGCGGGCCAGCAAGGTGCAGGGCAAGACCGGTGAGGCGCTGATCGTCGAGCTGGAGCGGCGCCTGGACGCCCTGGTCCTCCGCGCCGGGCTGGCCCGGACCGTCTACCAGTCCCGGCAGATGGTCGTGCACGGCCACATCGCGGTCAACGGCCGGAAGGTCGACAAGCCGTCCTTCCGGGTCCGCCCCGGCGACGTGGTCACGGTCCGCGAGCGCAGCCGCGAGAAGTACCCCTTCCAGGTCGCGCGCGAGGGCGGCTACGCCCCGGACGGCGAGACCCCCCGCTACCTGGAGGTCAACCTGCCGGCCCTCGCCTTCCGCCTGGACCGCGACCCGAACCGCCGCGAGATCCCCGTCGTCTGCGATGAGCAGCTCGTCGTGGAGTACTACGCCCGCTGACGAGCCCCCTGCGGCGGCCCCCGGTGGCGGCGCCCCGCTCCGCCCCCGGTCCACCGCGGCCGGGGGTTTCGTACGCCCCGCCGCGCCCGGCGCCGGGGGCACGGAACGTACGCGCAGATACACGCAACGTACAATCGGCCCGCGCAACTCCCCTGTGCACGGACGCTAATCCGGTACGGCACTGTCGGTCCGGCGCGATAGGGTCGGACCCTGCCTGCGGCAGCGCAAACCCCCGTCCCGAAGGAGCGGTGCAACGTGTCCGGTGGAGAGGTGGCCGGCATCCTCGTGGCCGTCTTCTGGGCCATCCTGGTCTCGTTCCTCGCGGTGGCCCTGTTCCGGCTCGCGCAGACGCTCCGCGCCGCGGGCGAGCTGGTCACGCGCGTGACCGAGGAGGCCGTCCCGCTGCTCTCCGACGCCGGCGCCACCGTCCGCTCGGCGAACACCCAGCTGGCCCGGGTCGACGCCATCGCCTCCGACGTCCAGGAGGTCACGGCGAACGCCTCGGCGCTGTCCGGCACCGTCTCCACCGCCTTCGGCGGGCCGCTGGTGAAGGTGGCCGCGTTCGGGTACGGGGTGCGCCGCGCGCTCGGCCGGAACCGGGGCGCGGCCGGGGACGACGACGGCGACGTGATCGTCGCTAACGCCCGGGTGCCCGCCGCTCGCCGGGGCTTTTCCGCCAGGCGCAGAAAGGGCTGAGTAGCATTGTTCCGTCGGACCTTCTGGTTCACGACCGGTGCGGCCACCGGCGTCTGGGCCACCCTCAGGGCACAGCGGGCGATGCGCCGCGTCACCCCGGAGGGCATCGCGGCCACGGCCGCCAACCGCGCCGTCGACACCGGCCGGCGCGCCCTGCTCTTCGCCCGCGACGTCCGCGCCGCCATGGCCGAGCGTGAGGACCAGCTCAACGACGCCCTCGGGCTCAGCCCCCGCAGCCGCCCGGCGGAACTGCCGGGGCGGCGCGTCAAGGCCCAGCTCGAACGGAAGGCCGGACGCCGCCGGCCGAACGACCGCAACCCGCACCACCGCAATCGCAACCTGAAAGAGGACCACTGATGGAGTCGGCCGAAATCCGCCGCCGCTGGCTGCGCTTCTTCGAAGAGCGTGGGCACACCGTCGTGCCGTCGGCGTCGCTGATCGCCGACGACCCCACGCTGCTCCTCATCAACGCGGGCATGGTCCCCTTCAAGCCGTACTTCCTCGGCGAGGCCACCCCGCCGTACAAGCGCGCCACCAGCGTGCAGAAGTGCATCCGCACCCCCGACATCGACGAGGTCGGCAAGACCACCCGGCACGGCACGTTCTTCCAGATGTGCGGCAACTTCTCCTTCGGGGACTACTTCAAGGAGGGCGCCGCCACCCTCGCCTGGGAGCTGCTCACCACCCCGCAGGAAGCCGGGGGTTACGGACTGGACCCCGAGCGCCTGTGGATCACGGTCTACGAGGACGACGACGCGGCCGAGCGCATCTGGCGCGAGGTCGTCGGCGTGCCCCCCGAGCGCATCCAGCGCCTGGGCAAGGAGGAGAACTACTGGGACATGGGCGTGCCCGGTCCCTGCGGCCCCTGCTCCGAGGTCAGCTACGACCGCGGCCCCGAGTTCGGCGAGGAGGGCGGCCCCGCCGTCAACGACGAGCGCTACGTGGAGATCTGGAACCTGGTCTTCATGCAGTACGTCCGCGGCCCCGGCGCGGGCAAGGACTATCCCATCCTGGGCGACCTCCCGCAGCAGAACATCGACACCGGCCTCGGCCTTGAGCGGCTGGCGATGATCCTGCAGGGCGTGCACAACATGTACGAGATCGACACCTCGCGCGTCGTGATCGACAAGGCCGGGGAGCTGACCGGCGTGCGCTACGGCGCCGCCGACCACTCGGATGTCTCGCTGCGCGTCGTCTCCGACCACATGCGCGCCTCCGTCATGCTCATCGGCGACGGCGTCACCCCCGGCAACGAGGGCCGCGGCTACGTGCTGCGCCGCATCATGCGCCGCGCCGTGCGCAACATGAGGCTGCTCGGCGCCGACCGCCCCGTCGTCGGCGAGCTGGTCGACGTCGTCATCCGCACCATGGGCGAGCAGTACCCGGAGCTGATCGCCGACCGCAAGCGCATCGAGTCCGTCGCGCTCGCCGAGGAGGCCCGCTTCCTCAAGACCCTCAAGGCCGGCACCAACGTGCTGGACACCGCCGTCTCCGAGGCCAGGGCCGCCGGCTCCGGCGTGCTCCCCGGCGACAAGGCGTTCCTGCTCCACGACACCTGGGGCTTCCCCATCGACCTCACCCTGGAGATGGCCTCCGAGCAGGGGCTGACGGTCGACGAGGACGGCTTCCGGCGGCTGATGAAGGAGCAGCGGGAGCGGGCCAAGGCCGACGCCGCCGCCAAGAAGACCGGCCACGCCGACCTGTCCGCCTACCGCGAGGTCGCCGACTCCGCCGGCGCCACCGAGTTCACCGGCTACACCCGGACCGAGTCCGAGTCCACCGTCGTCGGCCTGCTGGTGGGCGGGGTGGGCGCGCCCGCCGCCACCGAGGGCGACGAGGTCGAGGTCATCCTCGACCGCACCCCCTTCTACGCCGAGGGCGGCGGCCAGCTCGCCGACACCGGGCGGATCCGGCTCGGGTCCGGCGCCGTGGTCGACATCCGCGACGTCCAGCAGCCCGTGCCCGGCGTCAGCGTGCACAAGGGCGTCGTCCAGGTCGGCGAGGTCACCGTCGGCGAGCCCGCGCAGGCCGTCATCGACGTGAGCCGGCGGCGCGCCATCGCCCGCGCCCACAGCGCCACCCACCTCACCCACCAGGCGCTGCGCGACGCCCTCGGCCCGACCGCCGCCCAGGCCGGCTCCGAGAACGCCCCGGGCCGCTTCCGCTTCGACTTCGGCGCGCCCGCCGCCGTGCCGAACGGCGTCCTCGGGGACGTCGAGCAGAAGATCAACGAGGTGCTTGCGCGCGAACTCGACGTGCACGCCGAGGTCATGTCGATGCAGGACGCCAAGAAGCAGGGCGCGCTCGCCGAGTTCGGCGAGAAGTACGGCGACCGGGTCCGCGTCGTCACCATCGGCGACTTCTCCAAAGAGCTGTGCGGCGGCACGCACGTGCACAACACCGCCCAGCTCGGCCTCGTCAAGCTGCTCGGCGAGTCCTCCATCGGCGCCGGCGTGCGCCGGGTGGAGGCCCTGGTCGGCGTCGACGCGTACCACTTCCTCGCCCGCGAGCACACCGTGATCCACCAGCTCACCGAGCTGCTCAAGGGCCGCCCGGAGGAGCTGCCCGAGCGGATCTCCGGCATGCTCGCCCGGCTGAAGGACGCGGAGAAGGAGATCGAGAAGTTCCGCGCCGAGAAGGTGCTGCAGGCCGCCGCCGGCCTCGCCGAGGGCGCCGGGGACGTGCGCGGCGTCGCCGTCGTCGCCGCCCGGGTGCCCGACGGCACCGCGGCCGAGGACCTGCGCAGGCTCGTCCTGGACGTACGCGGCCGGATCCCCGGCGACCGGCCGGCCGTCGTGGCGCTCTTCTCCGTCGCGGCCGGTCGTCCCCTCACCGTGATCGCCACCAACGAGGCCGCACGCGAGCGCGGGCTGAAGGCCGGCGACCTGGTGCGTACGGCGGCCAAGACGCTCGGCGGCGGAGGCGGCGGCAAGCCGGACATCGCCCAGGGCGGCGGGCAGGACCCGCAGGCCGTCGGCGAGGCCGTGGCCGCCGTGGAGCGGGGCGTGGCGGAGGCCGCCGCCTGATGCGCGGCGGCAGCCGGAGGGCCGGGTGATGCGCCGCGGGCGCAGGCTGGCGGTCGACGTCGGGGACGCCCGTATCGGGGTCGCGTCCTGCGACCCCGACGGGGTCCTCGCCACGCCCGTGGAGACCGTGCCGGGCCGGGACCTGCCGGCGGCGTACCGCAGGCTGGCCGCGCTCACCGAGGAGTACGAACCGCTGGAGGTGCTCGTCGGCCTGCCGCGCTCGCTGCACGGCGGCGAGGGCCCGGCCGCCGCCAGGGTGCGCGGCTTCGCCGAGAAGCTGGCGCGACGCGTCCACCCCGTGCCCGTGCGGCTCGTCGACGAACGCATGTCCACGGTGACGGCCTCGCAGAACCTGCGTGCGGCCGGGATGTCGAGCCGCCGGGGCCGATCGGTGGTCGACCAGGTGGCGGCGGTCGTCATCCTCCAGAGTGCGCTGGAAGCCGAACGGGCGTCAGGGGTCGCGCCGGGCGAGAGCGTCGAAGTGGCTATGTGATCGCGATACGGTAACGTTCCGCGCGGACACGGCACCCGTCGTATAAACGCACCGGCGGTCACGCGGCATAGGGGACTGATGACTGACTACGGCCAAAACCCCGGCTCCCAACCCTGGCAGCCCGACGACAGCCTTTACGGTGGGCCCCAGGACTGGTCGGAAGGGCAGCCCGGCACCGGGCACCACCACTACGGGGGACAGCAGCCGCAGCAGCATTACTACCAGGAGCAGCCGCAGTCCTCCTGGGACCCGGGCCAGACGCCGCAGTACCCCGGCGGCTGGGACACCACCGGCGGCGGGATGCCGCTGGTCGACCCCTACGGCGCGCCCGCGCCGCAACCCGACTACTACGGCACGCCGGACGCCTACCCGCCGCCGGACCCGCATCCGCGCCGGCCGCAGCCGCACCAGCAGCCCGGGCAGCAGCACCCCGGCCACTACCAGGGGCCCGGCGAGTACCGGGAGCCCGGCGACTACGAGCAGCCCGGGCACCACCAGCAGCCCGGTCAGCACCAGCAGCCGCAGCCGCAGCAGCAGCCGCACCGGCCGCAGCCGGGGCAGCCGGGGCCGGGCGGCCCCCGCGCCCGCGAGGACTGGGACCCTGCCTCCCGCCGGCCGGAGCACGACGGCCACCCCTTCTTCGACGACGGCGACCCCGGCGACGACGACGGCGACCACCTCCGCGGCGACCGCCGCCGCGGCGGCCGGCGTGCCGGCGA
>NZ_BAAAPF010000163.1:0-15889 GCF_039531005.1 Streptomyces synnematoformans | reverse complement strand
GGATGCGTACGCCGGCAGGACGCGACGCAGCCGCGCTCCGCGCGCATCGGCGCGGGGAGCCCGGCACCGCCACCGGGGTCCACCCCGTAGGGCCCGGCCCCTGCCGCGTACGCACGTCGACCCCGGCCGCCGGCCCTCCGGTGCCGCGGCGCTAGCCGCCCACGCGGGCCGGCTCGGCCAGGTCCACCGGGCCCACGCCGGCGCGGCGGGCCAGCGCGACCGCGGCCAGCGTCGAGTGCACGCCCAGCTTGCCGAGGACGTTCTGCATGTGCGTACGGACCGTGTGCGGCGACAGGTACAGCCGCTCGGCGACCGCTTTGCGGCCCAGGCCCGCGACCATGCAGCGCAGCACCTCGTGCTCGCGCGGGGTCAGCGACTCGACCAGCTGCTCGCTCTCCGTACGGTGCTCCCGGGCCGCGGTCAGCTCCCGCAGCACGCCGGTGAGCAGCGCGGGCGGCAGATGCGTCTCGCCGCGCAGCACGCCCCGGATCACCGCCAGCAGCCGGGACAGCGAGCTGTCCTTGGCGACCCAGCCGTACGCGCCGGCCTGCACGGCCGCCGCCGCCCGCGCCGGGTCGTCGCGGGCCGCGAGCACCACCGTGCGCGTCTGCGGGTGGGCGGAGCGGACGCGCGCCGTGAGGGATATCCCGCCGGACGCACCGGACGCACCGGACGCACCGGGAGCGCCGGACGGGGACGCGCCCGCCGGCGAGCCGTTGCCCACGACCGCCTGCACGGGCACGGGCGCCGGGGCCGCCGCGGAGCCGTCCCGGTCGAGGTCGGCGTCGACCAGGAACACGTCGAACCGGCGGCCCTCCGCGGCGGCCCGCTCCAGCGAGCGCAGCGCCGCCTGACCGCTGCCGGCCGGCAGCACGTCGACATCCGGCTCGGCCGCCAGCGCCGCGGCCAGCGACTCGGCGAACACACGGTGGGCATCGGCCACCAGGACCCGGATACGAACCACGGACACCCCCATGTCGCGGACAACCAGAACTCGCGGGATACGGCGCACGGAGCGTAGAGCGCCTGGATGAGCTGCGGCCGCCGCCGCGTCCCATAGCTACCCCGCCCCGTGCGCCGTACCCACGGTCTCGCCCCCTGAACGGCACCGGCCCCCACCGGTGCTGCCCCCACAGCCTAGGGCGCGGGACCGACAAGGGAAGCCCAACGGCCGACTTTCCGTGGCGAGTTCGCCACGCGGCGTAGAAACCGGCCGGATACGGGCCTGTTGGGGATGGATTCCGGAGTTCCGGCGGGCACGGGTGCGGTAAGGCTGTACGTTGCCGGGGCAGTAGACCCCCGGGGGAGGGCGTGATGGCCGTTCGGCTGATCGTGGTCGACGAGCACCGCCTGCTCGCCGAGGCGCTCGCGTCCGCGCTGAAGCTGCGCGGGCACCGGGTGCTGGCCGCGGCCGCGCCCACGGCGGGCGCCGCGGAGCTGGTGGTGAGCAGAGGACCTGAGGTGTGCCTGCTGGGCACGGCGGCCCCGGCCGCGCCCGGGGCGTTCGAACCGGTGCTGCGGATCAAGCGCGAGCGGCCGCAGATAGCGGTGGTGGTGCTCGGCCCGGTGCCGAACCCGCGCGGCATAGCGGCGGCGTTCGCCGCGGGCGCCTCCGGGTACGTGCGGCACGACGAGCGCATCGAGGGCGTGGAGCGGGCGCTGGTCAAGGCGCGCGCCGGGGAGGCGGCGGTGGCGCCGCAGCTGCTGCAGAGCGCGTTCACGGAGCTGCTCAACCCGGCGGCGGAGCCGGACGACGAGGGCGCCCGGCTGCTGCAGCTGCTGACCCCGCGGGAGGTCGAGGTGCTGGTGCGGGTGGCGGAGGGCGAGGACACGCGGCTGATCGCGGCGGGGATGCGAATAGCGGCGAGCACGGCCCGTACGCATGTGCAGCGGGTGCTGATGAAGCTCGGGGTGGGTTCCCGGCTCGAAGCGGCGGCGCTGGCGGCCCGTACGGGGCTGCTGGACCGCGCCGCCGCCCGCCCGGCGGCGGACGGCGGCGGGGAGCCGTAGGGGCGCGGAGCCGTCAGGGCGGGGAGCCGTCAGGGCGTACCGGTCAGTGGCCGTCCGGCCGGGGCCCGCCCTCCATCGCCTCCGCCAGCTCCTCCGCCGACGGCGGCCGCATCGGCCGCAGCAGCTGCCACCCCAGGAAGAACAGCCCGAGCGCCAGCATCCCCAGCCCCGTCCACAGGTTGATCCGCACGTCCGCCGCCTTGGCGACCTCCGCGTCGGAGTCGAAGGCGCCGACGATCACCAGGATCACGCCGTACACGACGAACAGCCCGCCGATCATGCGCCGCACGTCGAACAGCCTGCTGGCCGTCGCCGACTTGCGCTCCAGCTCCTCGACCGTGTGCGCCAGCTCTTCGGGGTCCGGGTCGCCGTGGCCCGGGCCGTCCGGGTGCCCGTTGGTGTCGCTCATGGTGCGCTCCTAGAAGGAGAAGGGGAGGTAGCAGAGGGCGGCCAGAACGATCACGCCCCAGCCGAGCAGGGCCGGGCTGCGGTACCAGGCGTCGTCGCCCTCGGCGGGGGGCTCGGACATGCCCGGGGAGCGGGTGCCGTAGACGAGGCCGGCGAGCTGCTCGGCGGGCTTGGGCTTCGTGAACGCGGTGACGATCACCATCACGACCGCGCCGGCGACGAAGCCGACGATCGCCGAGACGAAGTTGGCGCCCTGGTCGCTGGGGATGCTGATGACGTCCTGCTTGTAGATCCAGAAGTAGTTGAGCATCGCGGCCACCGTCCCGACCAACAGCCCCCAGAAGCCGGACCTCACGGACGTGCGCTTCCAGAACATGCCGATGATGAAGACCACGAACATCGGCACGTTGAAGAAGGAGAACAGCGTCTGCAGATAGCTCATGATGTTGCTGAAGCTGGACGCGATGAACGCCGTGCCGACGCTGGCCGCCACCCCGACCACGGTGATGATCCGCCCGAAGCGCAGGTAGTACGCGTCCGTCCGGCCCCGCTTGACGTACGGCTCCCAGATGTCCGTGGTGAACACCGTGTTGAACGAGGACACGTTCGCCGCCATGCCCGCCATGAACGCCGCCAGCAGCCCGGTGACGGCGACGCCCAGCATGCCGTTGGGCAGCAGTTGCTCCATGAGGAACGGGATCGAGTCGTTGTACGTCAGGTCCGAGCCGGACGTGCCGATCTCGGGCACCAGGGCCGCCGCGACCAGGCCGGGGATCATCACCAGGAAGACGATGAAGACCTTCGGGTACGCGCCGATGAGCGGCGTCCGCCGGGCGGCGGAGAGGTTCCTGGCGGACAGCGCGCGCTGCACCTCGGCGAAGTTGGTCGTCCAGTAGCCGAAGCTGAGGACGAAGCCGAGGCCCAGGACGATGGTCAGCCAGTTGGCGCCGAGCGGGTTGTCGCTGCCGATGCCGGTGCCGCCCCAGGCGGTCATGAAGTCGCCGCCGCGGGACTCGGTCAGGGTGTCGCTGAGGCCGTCCCAGCCGCCGACGTGCTTGAGCGCGAGGATCGTCAGCGGCAGCAGGGCCGCGATGATGACGAAGAACTGCAGCACCTCGTTGTAGACGGCGGAGGACAGCCCGCCGAGGGTGATGTACACGAGGACGACGGCGGCGGAGACGACGATCGCGACCCACTCCGGCCAGCCGAGCAGCGCCTCGACGACGATGGCCATGGCGTAGAGGTTGACGCCGGCGATGAGCACGGCGGCGAAGGAGAAGAGCACCGAGCTGAGCAGGTGTGCGCCGCGGTCGTAGCGGTGCAGCAGGAACTCCGGCACCGACCGGACCTTCGAGCCGTAGTAGAAGGGCATCATCACCAGGCCCAGGAAGACCATCGCCGGGATGGCGCCGATCCAGTACCAGTGGGTGGTGTAGACGCCGTACTGGGCGCTGTTGGCGGCCATGCCGAGGATCTCGGTGGCGCCGAGGTTGGCGGAGATGAACGCCAGGCCGGTGATCCAGGCGGGCATGGAGCGGCCGGAGAGGAAGAAGTCGAGGCTGGTCTTGACGCTTCGCCGGGCCAGGAAGCCGATGCCGAGCACGACGACGAAGTACAGGGCCATGATCACGTAGTCGAGCGCGTTGGTGTCGAGTCGCAGCTCTGCCGCGAGTGGGTGCATGTGCGGGTCCGGTTCAGTGCGTGGCGCGTACGGAAGGCGAAGCCGGGCGGGTGGCGTTGGTTTCCGAATGCTTCTGTTGGGACTGCTTACTTGCCTGTTGGATCTCGCACCCAGAATGTCTGATAAGGGATAAATTGGAGCAGGCGACGCTCCGACATTGACTCCCCTGTTGGCTTGTGGTTCATTGTGTTCGATTGTGTTTGGGCAACGGCAGCGCAACGGCAACGGGACCGTGACGACCGGCGGGCAGGGCAGGCAGGCCAGGGCCGAGGAAGAGGCTCCAGTGAAGAAGACGCACACGCGGCTCGCGGACGGTCGCGAGCTGATCTACTTCGACGCGCGTGACGACGCCGTCCGGGACGCGGCCGACCGCCGCCCCCTGGAGCCGACGCGCACCGCCTCGGAGGCGCGCTTCGACCCGCTGCGCGGCGAGTGGGTCGTCGTCGCCTCACACCGCCAGGGCCGCACCTACCACCCGCCCGCCGACGAGTGCCCCCTGTGCCCCTCGCGCCGCGGGCGGCTGAGCGAGATCCCCGCCGACGACTACGAGGTCGCCGTCTTCGAGAACCGCTTCCCCTCGCTGACCGGGGCCCCCGGACCGGCGACCGGCGAACCGCCGTTCGTCAGCGCCCCGGGCGCGGGCCGCTGCGAGGTCGTCTGCTTCACCTCCGACCACGACGCCTCCTTCGCCCGCCTCTCCCCCGGGCAGGCCGCGCTGGTGCTGGAGGCGTGGACCGATCGCTCCGCCGAGCTGGCCGAACTCCCGGGCGTCGAGCAGGTCTTCTGCTTCGAGAACCGCGGCAAGGAGATCGGCGTCACCCTCGGCCACCCGCACGGCCAGATCTACGCCTACCCGTACGTCACCCCGCGCACCGCGCAGATGATGCGGTGCGTCGAGGAGCACCGGGCGGAGACGGGCGAGAACCTCTTCGACACCGTCGTCGGCGCCGAGACCGCGGCCGGCACGCGCGTGGTGCTGGAGGCGGCGCACTGGGTGGCGTTCGTGCCGTACGCCGCGCACTGGCCGTACGAGGTCCACCTCTACCCGCGGCGCCGCGTGCCCGACCTGCCGGCGCTGGACGACGCCGCGCGCGCGGAGTTCCCCGAGGTCTACCTCGAACTCCTGCGCAGGTTCGACCGTATCTTCGGGCCGGACGAGCCTCCGACGCCGTATATCTCGGCCTGGCACCAAGCGCCCGTGCGGGCGGCGGGGCGCGATGACTACGCTCTGCACCTCGAACTGTTCACGATCCGGCGCAGCCCGGGAAAGCTGAAGTATCTGGCGGGCTCGGAGTCCGCGATGGACGCCTTTGTCACCGATGTGCCGCCGGAGCGGGCGGCGGAACGACTGCGAGAGGTAGCGGGCAAGTGAGTCGTAACGTAGCCGGGGGCGCAGGGGCCGGCGGGGGCGCAGGGGCCGGGGGCGGCCGGAGGTACCTGGTGACCGGTGGCGCCGGGTACGTGGGCGGCGTCGTCGCGGCGCACCTGCTGGCCGCCGGGCACCGGGTGACGGTGGTCGACGACCTGACGACCGGGTTCCGCGACGGGGTGCCGGAGGGCGCCGAGTTCGTCGAGGACCGGATCCAGCACGCCGCGAAGTGGCTGGACTCCTCGTACGACGGCGTGCTGCACTTCGCCGCCTCCTCGCAGGTCGGCGAGTCCGTCGCGCACCCCGAGAAGTACTGGCGCAACAACGTCGGCGGCACCCTGGAGCTGCTGGCCGCCATGCGCGACGCGGGCGTGCGCCGGCTGGTGTTCTCCTCCACCGCCGCCACCTACGGCGAGCCGGAGTCCGTGCCGATCACCGAGGACGCCGTCACCGCGCCGACCAACCCGTACGGGGCCTCCAAGCTCGCCGTCGACCAGATGATCGGCGCCGAGTGCCACGCCCACGGCCTGGCCGCCGCGTCGCTGCGCTACTTCAACGTCGCGGGCGCGTACTTCCCGCCCGACGGCGGCGGCCCGTACGGCGAGCGGCACGACCCGGAGTCGCACCTCATCCCGCTGGTGCTCCAGGTGGCCCTGGGCCGCCGCGAGTCGATCTCGGTCTTCGGCGACGACTACCCCACCCCGGACGGCACCTGCATCCGCGACTACATCCACGTCGCGGACCTCGCCGAGGCGCACCTGCTCGCGCTCGACGCCGTGCGCCCGGGCGAGCACCGCATCTGCAACCTCGGCAACGGCGCGGGCTTCTCCGTGCGCGAGGTCGTCGACACGGTGCGCCGGGTCACGGGGCACCCCGTGCCCGAGGTGGTCGCGCCGCGGCGGGGCGGGGACCCCGCGGTGCTGGTGGCGTCCGCGGAGGCGGCGAAGGAACAGCTGGGCTGGCGGCCGTCGCGTACGGAGCTGGCGGGGATCGTGTCGGACGCCTGGGACTTCGCACGGCGGGTCGCGGGCGCGGACACCGGTGCAGGCGGAGGGGACAGATGACGGCTGAAGAGACGACGGGGACGGCGGCGGCGCGGGCCGCGGAGGGCTTGGGCGCGGAGGACGGCGGCGGGGCCGGCGCGGCGGCTGCCGCCGCGGCCTTCGCCGAGCTGTACGGGGAGCAGCCCGCCGGCCTGTGGGCCGCGCCCGGCCGCGTCAACCTCATCGGCGAGCACACCGACTACAACGACGGCTTCGTCATGCCGCTCGCCCTCCCGCACACCACCGTCGCCGCCGCCCGCCGCCGCGACGACGGCGTGCTGCGGCTGCACTCGGGCGACGCCGGCCCACGCCTGGTGGAGCTGGACGTCAACAGCATCGATCCCCTGGCCGTGGGCGGCGACCGCGGCGGCTGGGCCGCCTACCCGGCGGGCGTGGTGTGGGCCCTGCGCCGCACCGTCCCCGCCTTCGCGGACTTCGGCGGCGCCGACATCCACTACGAGAGCACGGTCCCCACGGGCGCCGGGCTGTCCTCGTCGGCGGCCCTGGAGGTCTCCACGGCGCTGGCCCTCAGCGACCTGCACGGCCTGGGCCTCGACCCCGTACGGCTGGCGAAGGTCAGCCAGCACGCCGAGAACGACTTCGTCGGCGTCCCCAGCGGGATCATGGACCAGATGGCGTCCGCGTGCTGCACCGCGGGCCACGTGCTCCACCTCGACACCCGCGACCTCACGGAGCGCGCCGTGCCCTTCGACCTGGCCGCCGAGGGCCTCACCCTGCTCGTCGTCGACACCCAGGTCAAACACGCCCTGGGCGACGGCGAGTACGCACAGCGGCGCGCCGGCTGCGAGGCGGCGGCCCGGGCGCTGGGCGTACCGGCGTTGCGGGACGTCCCGTACGCGGAGTTGGACGCCGCGCTGGCCCGGCTGACGGACCCGGCGGTGCGCCCGTTCGTACGGCACGTGGTCACCGAGGACCGCCGCGTCGAGGAGTGCATCGCGCTGCTCGACGCCGGCCGCACCCGCGACATCGGGCCCGTGCTGCTCGCCGGACACGCCTCGCTGCGCGACGACTTCCGCGTCTCCTGCCCCGAACTCGACGTGGTCGTCGAGTCGTCGGTCGCCGTGGGCGCGCTCGGCGCGCGCATGACCGGCGGCGGCTTCGGCGGCTCGGCGATCGTGCTGGTCGAGACGGACGCGGCCGAAGCGGTCGCCAAGGCCGTCGAGTCGGCGTTCACCGCGGCGGACTTCCGCCCGCCGCGGGTCTTCCCCGCCGTCCCCGGCGCGGGCGCCCGCCGCCTGCGGTGACTGGCGGTCCCCGCCCGCCAACGCACGGCGGGCGGGGACAGTAGGGACGGAACGTTTACGACTCGCCGAACTCCCCGCGCACGACACCCGCGACGAACGCCCGCCACGCCTCGGGGGTCGCGGTCAGGACGGGACCGGCGCCGTGCTGCTTACTGTCCCGCATGGCCACCGCGCCGTGGCCGAACGCCACCTCAACGCAGTTGCCGTTCCCGTTGCTGTAACTGGACTTGAACCACGCTGCGCGAGGCAGCTCACCCTTTCTCATAACTCCCTGCCACTTCAGCCAGCAGACGCAGCGACGCCTGCTCATCGTGTGCTGCTTCCCTGATGCCCCGGAACGCCCGGTCGTACTGCTCGATCTCATGCGGCTTGTCGAGGTACAGGCCCCCCGTGTAGCCATCAGCGTAGACCGTGGGCGGCTCCGACTCGCTGCCGTCGCCGTTGAGCGGAAAGCGCAGCAGTACGAACGCGCCGGTGAGAACCCCGGGATGCATCCCCGCGGCGAACGGCACGACCCGGAGGGTGACGTTCGGCCGCTCGGCGACATAGACCAGATGCGCCAGTTGCTCCGCCATCACCTCGCGCCCGCCGATCGACCGACGCAGGACTGCCTCACCCAGCACCGCCTCGAACTCCAGCGGCCTCGTGACCCGAGTCAGCAGCGCCTGTTGGTCGGTGCGCAGCCGCACCCGTCGGTCGAGGTCCTCCTCGCTGATGTCCGGCTGATCCGCGCGCATAATGGCACGCGCGTATCCTGCAGTCTGGAGCAACCCCGGCACGAGGTCGCTCTCATACGTGGACGCTTTCCACGCCGCGTCCTCCAAGCCCACGTACACGTCGAACCCGTCCGGGATCACCTCGCCGTACGCGTGCCACCACCCGCGCGCCTTCGTCTCCTTGGCCAGCCCCACAGCAGGGCCTCGGTCAGGCGTGCCCGCCTGTTCGCCACCCGGGCCCTCGCCGACTGGTCCGGCCCCGTCGACGTAGACGACGTCCGCACCTGCGTCTCCGAAATGTGCACTAACGCCCTGCTGCACGGAGGCCGACCGGGGCGACTCTTCCTCGTACGCCTGTCACTGTCCGAGACCGCCCTGGTCGTCGAGGTCCACGACGGCAACTCCGCCGCACCCCAGCCGCGCAGCGCCGCGGAAGGCGACGAGTCCGGCCGCGGCCTCCTCGTCGTCGCCGCTCTCTCCGACCGCTGGGGCGTGCGTGCGCGTGACGGGATCGGCAAGCTGGTCTACGCGGAGTTCGACGTCCGGGCCCGCTGAAGACAGGACCGGCGACCTGGTGCGCGTGGCGCCGGTGGAAGCCACCCGGCCGGCCTGCACACCACCAGCTCACGGCCGCAGCCCAGCTAACGCGCTGCCAGGCCGCCCGCGGGATCGTGCCGGTCATCGCCCGCCGCTACCTTGCCCGCGCGACGCTCAGCAGCCGCCCCCACCGCCACAGCCGCCCCCACCGCCGACACCGGCGCCACCGCCGGCGCCACCGTTGAATCGGACGGGATCGTCCTTGGGAATGCTGCCGGCGAACGAGACGGTGGCCATGAGTCCCGAGCGGGTGAACTCACGTCGCACCTTGGCGCTCAGCCTCTCCTCCAACTTCGCCAGTCCCTCCAGGCCGTGCAACGCGACAAAGCGCAGCAGCGCATCGCCGGTCGGCCCCGGCGTTCGCAGCCTTGCCGTCTCCTCCTTCACCAGCGCAACACCACGGGGTGCGAGCGGGCGGAGGGCACCGCCGGTACTCCGGAAGGCCACGGCGTACAACACCCCAGCCCCCGCCGGAAGCGCGAGCGAAATGAAGTACTCCCGAACAAACCCGTTGTGCGGAACAGACCCGTTGGCCGGATCCTCTTGAACGAGGAAGGCGCACACGACGCAGGCTATCCCGGCGAAGAACGTGACGATTGCCCAGACGAGCACCGACAGCTCCCGGACTCTGGCGTTGCGCTCGGCTGCGGGCTCCCACAGTCCCAGCTCGGTCAGGAGACGCCGGTCTGCCGCGTCCGCTTCCGGCACCCGCCCCGCGTACAGCGCGTCCCTGACGGCCATCCGCTTCTTACGGCGCAGTTTATCGATGATCGCCTGCCGTACCACGGCACTGCCGTCATCCGCCTCGGGATCCGCGCGGCGTTCCCCGCCGGTCGTCAGGACCAGGTCTCCGTCGCGCAGTTCCACCTGCCCGTCCAGGTGAAGCCGCGCCAACGCCACCTCCGGGAGTCGCTCTTCTCCTTCCGCCAGCACCGCCAGCCCCTCCGGCGTCAGCACCGAGAGGTCGACCTCCGGTCCCGGCGGCACCGACCCCCTCGTCACCCGCCGGTGCCGGACGGCCGTGAACACCAGCAACGCGATGGCGGTCGCCTCACAGACGGCCAATAACGACAGCGTGGCCACCACATACCAGGTCCAGTCCACAGACATGCAGGTCCAGTCCACAGACATGCCCGTATCCTCCCCCCGCCACCTCGGGAGGGGTCCCATGGCCGCGGAGAGGTCGTCTTCGGGTCACACCAGGAGAGGGTGCCGTTGTGAGGCGGGGGAGCCTTCACTCGTCCTTGCTGCCGAAGGCGAGGGCCATGTACTCCTCGTCGGGGCGGTCGCTGACGAGATCCTTCGCCAGGTAGAACCGGCCGTGCTCGAATATGTACGGCACCTGGTCGCCATAGGTGAACGACGCCTCGGCCTCCGCCGTGCCGTTCGGCAGCTCCAGCCAGACCTCTTCCTTCGCGGACTTCGGGTTGATCGCGAGGATCTCGCCGCCGGTGTCGTACGTCCCCCTGCGGTACGCGATGATCTTGCCGTCCTCCACCCGCAGCGGGACCATCGTGCGCCGCTCGCCGGCGTCGTACTTCTTCGTCGGCTTGCCGGTGCCGAGGTCGAAGGCGACGATCTCGTTCGTGTCGCCGTATTCGCTCTTGCCCTGGTGCTCACGCGACGGCAGGTACATCGTGTCGCCGTCCACCGCAACCGAGGTGCAGGACTCGGCGCCGTCGGAGTAGTCGCAGCCGGGCGGGTAGCGCGGGCCCTCCGTCTCCGTGCCCAGCGAGATCTTCGAGCGCAGCTTGCCCCCTTCGAGGGCGAAGATGTCGGTCTCGGTGGTCTTGCCCGCGCCGATCGTGATCACCGGCGGCTCGACGGAGAGCACCTGCACGCTCTGCACGCCGTCCGGCACGTCGTACGACCAGTAGATGCCGCCGGTGGCCGGATCGACCTTCTGGACCTTCATGTCCTCCTGGAGCGAGCCGCAGAAGACCAGGCCGAGCAGGTTCGTGCCGTCGCTGGCGTAGTCGTGGTCCTTGCACTCGGTGGTGGTCTTGGTCTTCCAGACCGGGTCGCCGCCGGAGAGGGGGAACGCCGCGGAGCCGGAGAGGCCGGAGGCGATCACCGTGTCACCGGCGATGGTCACGTGGTCGAACTTCACGTTCTCGTCGGCGGTCGGCACGTGGTTCCGCCACAGCTCGTCGCCGCTGTTGACGTCGAAGACCACGATCTCCGTGCACGGCCTGAAGTCGTCCGCGCCGGAGACCTTGCCGTCCTCCACCAGCATGGCGGCCTTGCCGTCGTCGGTGACGGCCCGCGAGCCGCCGCAGACCAGGCCGTCGGTGGGCAGCTCCCAGGTCTCCTTGCCGGTCCCGGTGTCGTAGCCCCGCACGGCGTTCAGGTCGGCCTTGGCGTAGATCTTCTCCGTCGCCCACTGGCCGTCGACCGTCGCCGTCTGGTCCGCCTCGACCTCCGGGTACGGGACGCCGAACAGCAACTCGCCGTCCGTGCTCGCGGGCTTGCTCTGGCTGACGGACTTCTCCTTGCCGTCACCGCCGCCACCACCGCCCCCGCCGGCCTGCGCCCCGCCGTCGTCACGGACGAGGAACCAGCCCGTGCCGCCGGCGACCAGGACGATCGCCAGCACGGCCGCGATGACCGCCCACACCGGGACGAGCTTCTGGGCTGCCGCCGCGGGCCCGTCGGGCAGGCCCGGGACCTGCGCCTGGGGGTAGCCGCCGGAGTGCGGCGGGACCGGCTGCGGATAGCTGTACTGAGGCTGCTGCTGGGACTGCTGCGGCTGCTGCGGCTGCCCGTACGGCTGCGGGGCCGGGGTGTGCGGCGGCTGCCCCGGGGGGACCTGGGGCTGGGGCTGCGGGTAGCCGTACGGCTGCTGCTGCGACGGGTAGCCGTACTCGGGCTGCTGCTCCGGCGGCGCGGGCTCCGGCGGCGCGCCGAAGCCGCCGCCGGGTGCGGGCGGCGGCGGGGTCTGCGGATACCCGTAGCCGGGCTGCTGCGGATCCTCGGACGGCGGCGGCCCGAAGCCGCCGGACGGCGGCTGGCCCGGCGGCGGTGGCGGCTGCGACATGTCCCTGTCCCCCCGGATGGCTGTGCGTACGAACTGCGGTCGCGTGGCTCATTTCTACCACCCGCGGCCGACAGCCGCCCCGCCCGCGTACCGGCGCCCCGCCGGCCGCCCGGGACCGCCGCCGCGGCCGGCTCGCCGCGCAGCCCCGGACTCCGCCGACTCCGTCAGCTCCAGCCAGCGCAGCTCCAGCTCCTCGCGCTCGGCGACCAGCTGCCGCAGCCGCGCGTCCAGCTCCGCGACCCGCTCGAAGTCCGTCGCGTGCTCGGCGATCGCGGCGTGCAGCTCGCTCTCCTTGCCGCCGATCCGGTCCAGCTGCCGCTCGATGCGCTGCAGCTCCTTCTTCGCCGCCCGCGCGTCCGCCGCGGACACCTCGCCGGCCGCGGCGCCCGCGGCGGGTTCCGCGGGCCGCGCGGGCTGCGGCGTCTGCGTCTCGCGGACCCGGGCCCGCCGGCGCAGGTACTCCTCGATGCCGCCCGGCAGCATCCGCAGCGTGCCGTCGCCCAACAGCGCGTGCACCGTGTCCGTCGTCCGCTCGACGAAGTACCGGTCGTGGCTGATGACCACCAGCGTCCCCGGCCAGCCGTCGAGCAGGTCCTCCAGCTGCGTCAGGGTCTCGATGTCCAGGTCGTTGGTGGGCTCGTCGAGGAACAGCACGTTCGGCTCGTCCATCAGCAGCCGCAGCAGCTGCAGCCGCCGCCGCTCGCCGCCGGACAGGTCGCCCACCGGCGTCCACTGCTTCTCGCGCCCGAAGCCGAACTGCTCGCACAGCTGCGAGGCGGTCATCTCCCGCCCCTTGCCGAGGTCCACCCGCTGCCGTACGCGCTCGACCGCCTCCAGCAGCCGCCAGGCCGGGTCGAGTTCCGTGACCTCCTGCGAGAGGTACGCGAGCCGCACGGTCCGCCCGGCGGCGATCCGCCCGGCGGCCGGCTGCTCCTCGCCGCCGGAGCGGGCGGCGTCGGCGAGGGCGCGCAGCAGGGAGGTCTTGCCGGCGCCGTTGACGCCGAGGACCGCCACGCGGTCGCCGGGGCCGAGCTGCCAGGTCAGCCCTTTCAGCAGCACCCTGCCGTCGGGGCCGTCCCCGGCCCGTACGGTGACGTCCTCCAGGTCGAAGACCGTCTTGCCGAGGCGCGAGTTCGCGAACTTCATCAGCTCCGCGGAGTCGCGCGGCGGCGGCACGTCGGCGATGAGCGCGTTGGCGGCCTCGATGCGGAAGCGGGGCTTGCTGGTGCGGGCCGGGGCGCCGCGGCGCAGCCAGGCCAGCTCCTTGCGCACGAGGTTCTGCCGCTTGGCCTCCTCGGTGGCGGCGATACGGGCCCGCTCGGCGCGTGCGAAGACGTAGTCGGAGTAGCCGCCGTCGTACTCGTGGACGGCGCCGCGCTGGACGTCCCACATGCGGGTGCAGACCTGGTCGAGGAACCAGCGGTCGTGGGTGACGACGACGAGCGCGGCGCGGCGGGTGCGCAGGTGCTCGGCGAGCCAGGCGATGCCCTCGACGTCGAGGTGGTTGGTCGGCTCGTCCAGGACGATCAGGTCGGGGGTGCCGATGAGCAGCCGGGCCAGCGCGATGCGGCGGCGTTCGCCGCCGGAGAGCGGGCCGATGACGGTGTCCAGGCCGTGCTCGAACCCGGGCAGGTCGAGCCCGCCGAAGAGGCCGGTGAGCACGTCGCGGACGCGGGCGTCGCCGGCCCACTCGTGGTCGGCCATGTCGCCGACGACCTCGTGCCGGACGGTGGCGGCGGGGTCGAGGGTGTCGCCCTGGGTGAGGACGCCGAGGCGGAGGCCGCCGGTGTGGGTGACGCGGCCGGCGTCGGGGTCTTCGAGCTTGGCGAGGAGGCGGACGAGGGTGGTCTTGCCGTCGCCGTTGCGGCCGACGACGCCGATGCGGTCGCCTTCGGCGACGCCGAGGGAGATGCCGTCGAGGAGGGCGCGGGTGCCGTAGACCTTGTCGACGGCTTCCAGGTTGACCAGGTTGGCGGCGGCCATGGCGGTGCGGTGCTCCTCGCGGGGTCGGGGTGGGCGGGGGCCTCGGCGGGCGGCCTCCCAGGGTAGTTCCCGACCCGGCGCGGGCGTCCGGCGGCTTTTCCCCACCCCGCCCCTTCCCGAACCCGGGGGCTCCGCCCCCGGTCCCCCGGGACGCGCGCACGCACCGGAACCGGGGCGCTCCGCCCCGGACCCCACGGCGCCGCAAAGCGGCAACCGGCCCTCACACCGGAACGCGGCCCGCTCCCATACCGGGGGCTGCGCCCCCAGCCCCCCGCCGCGCTACGCGCAGGGCCGCACCACGGACTCGACCCGGCCGAGCGCCCGAGGCCGCCCGCCGCGCTACGCGCGGGGCCTGTACCGGGGGCTCCGCCCTCAAACCCCCGCCGCGCTACGCGCAGGACCACCGCGCGCCCACGCCCACGCCCGCGCCCGGCGGTGCCCCGCTTCACGCCCATGACACGGACACCCGGGCCGTCCGCCGGACGGAACCACTCCCCGGGGGCTGCGCCCCCAGCCCCCGCCGCGCTACGCGCAGGGCCACGCCGCCGCGCGCCCACGCCCGCGGCCGGACGCGGGCGGTGCCCCACTCCACGCCCATGACACGGACACCCGGGCCGTCCGCCGGACGGAACCACTCCCCGACCGCTCCCATACCGGGGGCTGCGCCCCCAGACCCCCGCCGCGCTACGCGCGCGGGCGCGGGCGTGGGCTGGCGGGTGGCTCAGCTCACCACCGACGCGCCCGGGGCCGGGGCCTGGGCGACGCGGGCCTTGCGGCACGTGCCCGACGTCTCCAGTGCCGTGGCGATCTCCGTTGCCGCCGGCTCGTCCGGCGCCAGGAACGCGCACGTGGGGCCCGAGCCCGAGACCAGGGCGGCCAGGGCGCCGGCCGCGGTGCCGGCCGCCAGGGTGCCGGCCAGGGACGGGCGCAGGGAGAGTGCCGCGGGCTGCAGGTCGTTGCCGCCGGCGATGGCCGCCAGGGCGGCGGCCAGGGCCGTCGGGTCGCCGGAGCCGAGGGCGTCGAGGACCGCGGGCGACGGGTCCGGGTCCGGTACGGCGCGGTCCGCCGCGAGGCGGTCGAACTCGCCGTAGACCTCCGGCGTCGACAGCCCGCCGTCGGCCACCGCGAAGACCCAGTACAGCGGGCCTTTCGCCGCCAGCGCGGTGAGCTGCTCGCCGCGGCCGCGGCCCAGCGCCGCGCCGCCGACCAGGCTGAACGGCACGTCGCTGCCCAGCTCGGCGCAGATCCGCAGCAGCTCGTCGGTGCCGGTCCGGGTGCCCCACAGCGCGTCGCAGGCCAGCAGCGCCCCGGCGCCGTCCGCGCTGCCGCCGGCCATGCCGCCGGCGACGGGGATGTCCTTGGCGATGTGCAGGTGTACGTGCGGCTCCCGCCCGTGCCGGGCGGCGAGCAGCTGCGCCGCGCGGGCGGCGAGGTTCGAGGTGTCGGTGGGTACGGCGGCGGCGTCGGGGCCGGAGACGGTGACGCGCAGCTCGTCGGCCGCGGTGGCGGTGACCTCGTCGTAGAGGCCGACGGCGAGGAAGACGTTGGCGAGGTCGTGGAAGCCGTCGGGGCGCGGCGGGCCGACGGCGAGCTGCACGTTGACCTTCGCGGGTACGCGGACGGTGACGCTCCGCGCGGCGGCGGAACCGGCGGGGCCGGCGGGCGGGGTCGATCCGGATGTCACGGCGTGCTGCTCCTCGTGGTGGCGGTCCGGTGCCGGGACTCCGCGATCCGCGCGAAGTCCTCGATGGTCAGCGACTCGCCGCGGGCCTGCGGCGAG
>NZ_BAAAPF010000162.1:0-15933 GCF_039531005.1 Streptomyces synnematoformans | reverse complement strand
CACCGCCCGGCCCGCCGTCCCCGACACCCCCGTCCACGCCTGCGACGTCCCCGCCGCGGCCGCCGCCGCCGGGGCGCTCGGCGCGCTGCTCTTCCGCGCCCGGCTCCTCGCCGTGCACGGCTTCCCCCGGGCCGCCGCGTACGGCCTGGCCGCGGCCTGCGCTACGCAGGTCACGGCGCTGCTGCTGGTCCTGGCCGCCCGGGTGCCCGGGCTGGCCGTGCTCGGCCGTCCGGTCGAGCTGCTGGTCGCCGGCTCCGCGGGCTTCGACCTGGCCGCCGTGCCGGCGGTCGCCTGCGGCGCCGCCGCGCTCGCGCTGCTGGCGTACGCCGGCGGCGCACTCACCCGAGCCTCCGCTCATCGCAAGGAGCACAACGACATGACCGCACCACCCCTGGCCACGCACTCCTCGCCCGCGGGGGGTCCGCGATGAGAGTGCTGCTCATCGGCGGCACCGGCTTCGTCGGCCGCTACGTCGCCGACCGCCTGCTCGCCGACCCCGCCGTCCAGCTCACCGCGCTCGGCCGCGGCGACGACGCCGACGTGCGGTTCGACCTGTCCTCCGGCAGCCCCGGCGCGCTGACCCGGTTCCTGGACGCCGTGCACCCGGGCGTCGTCGTCAACTGCGCCGGCACCACCCGCGGCGGCGCCCGCGACCTGACCCGGCACAACACCGTCGCCGTCGCCACCCTCTGCGAGGCCATGCGGCGCAGCAGCTGCTCGGCGCGGCTGGTGCACCTCGGCTGTGCTTCGGAGTACGGGCCGTCGCCGGCCGGCTCGTCGACGGCGGAGGACGCGCTGCCGCGCCCCGGCGGCCCGTACGGGGTGAGCAAGCTGGCCGCGACGGAGCTGGTGCTCGGCTCCGGTCTGGACGCGATCGTGCTGCGGGTGTTCTCGCCCGCGGGGCCCGGCACCCCGGCGGGCTCGCCGCTGGGCCGGCTGGCGGAGGCGCTGCGCCGGGCGATGCAGCAGGGCGACGGCGAGCTGAAGCTCGGCGGGCTCGGCGCGCAGCGGGACTTCGTGGACGTACGGGACGTGGCGCGGGCGGTGCACGCCGCGTCGCTGTCGGCGGCGCAGGGCGTGGTGAACATCGGCGGCGGGCGCGCGGTGCGGCTGCGGGACGCGGCGGCGGCGCTGGCGCGGATCGCGGGGTACGGCGGCCAGCTGCATGAGTACGACACGGCGCTGACCGGCCGGATCCCGCAGCCCGCGGGCGCCGGCCACGGCCTCGGGCACGGCGGCCACGGCATGGGCCACGGGCCGGGCCACGCCATGGGCCACGGCCACGCACCCGGGCACGGCCCCGGCCACGGGCCGAACGGCGGCCCCGGCGGGGAACCGGCGGCGGTCGCCGCGGCGTATCCGTATCCGGACGGGTGCGGAGCCTGGCAGCAGGCGGACATCAGAACGGCGCGGGACCGCCTCGGCTGGCGGCCCCGGATCGGAACCGAGGAGAGCCTTGCGGATATCTGGATGGAGGCGGCATGCCGCATCTGAGAGCTGACGGGACCGGCGCACCGGCCGGCCCGGGCGCGGTGCTGCACGACCCGGCGGGCACCCGGCCGGGAGCCCCGCCCGCCCCCGAGGACCTGCACCGCCCCGCGCCGCAGCCGGCCGAGACCCCCCTCCGCCTCGGCGTCCCCGGCTACGCGCACCCCCTCGTCGCGCCCGTCGAGTGGGGCGAACTGACCCGGCCCCCCGCCGCCGAAGCCGTCCACTGGACGGTCCTCGACGTCGCCGCCGGCCCCGGCGCCCGCCCCGACCCGCACTGCCTGGAGGCCGCGGGCCGGCTGACGTCCGCGCGGGTGGGCGTCCTCGGGCACCTCGACCTCCGCCACGGCCGCCGCCCCTTCGGCGAACTGGTCTCCGACGCGCACCGGTTCCTGGAGTGGTACCGCGTCGACGGCTTCTACCTCGGCCGCTGCCCCGCCGACCGGGACCGGCTGCCGGAGGTCCGGCGCGCCGCGGCAGCGCTCGCCGCGCTGACCCCGCGGGCCCACGTCGTCCTCGGCATCGGCACGCACCCGTACCCCGGCTACGCGGAGGTCGCCGACCAGCTCGTCACCTTCGCCGGCCCGTGGACGGGCTACCGCTGGTCGCAGGTCGCCGAGTGGACCGCGGAGTACCCCGCAGAGCGGTTCTGCCACCTGGTCCACGGCGTACCGCCGACGCATCTGGAGGAGGCCCTGCGCATCGCCCGCTGGCAGGGCGCGGCCTCGGTGTTCTTCACCGACCGCCCCGGCTGGGAGGCGCTGCCCGGCTACTGGGACGACCTCGTCTCGCGTCTCGGACAGGGTGTCTCGGAATGAGGGGGCGCGTGGCAGTGTTACCGGAAGACCCACTGTGCTCTCACACGCTTACGGAGTCCCCGTGTCGCTGCCACCGCTGGTCGAGCCCGCATCCGAGCTGACCGTCGACGAGGTCCGCAGGTACTCGCGCCATCTGATCATCCCGGACGTCGGGATGGACGGCCAGAAGCGGCTGAAGAACGCCAAGGTCCTCTGTGTCGGCGCCGGCGGCCTCGGCTCGCCCGCGCTGATGTACCTCGCCGCGGCGGGCGTGGGCACGCTCGGCATCGTCGAGTTCGACGAGGTCGACGAGTCGAACCTGCAGCGCCAGATCATCCACAGCCAGGCCGACGTCGGCCGCTCCAAGGCCGAGTCCGCCCGCGACACTGTCCTGGGCATCAACCCGTACGTGACGGTGCAGCTGCACGAGGAGCGGCTCGACTCCTCGAACGTCATGGAGATGTTCGCGCAGTACGACCTGATCGTCGACGGCACGGACAACTTCGCCACCCGCTACCTGGTCAACGACGCCTGCGTGCTGCTCGGCAAGCCGTACGTGTGGGGTTCCATCTACCGCTTCGACGGCCAGGCGTCCGTCTTCTGGGCCGAGCACGGCCCCTGCTACCGCTGCCTGTACCCCGAGCCCCCGCCGCCCGGCATGGTGCCGAGCTGCGCCGAGGGCGGCGTGCTGGGCGTGCTGTGCGCGTCGGTCGGCTCCATCCAGGTCAACGAGGCCATTAAGCTGCTCGCCGGCATCGGCGACCCGCTGGTCGGCCGGCTGATGATCTACGACGCCCTGGAGATGCAGTACCGCCAGGTCAAGGTCCGCAAGGACCCGGACTGCGCGGTCTGCGGCGAGAACCCGACCGTCACCGAGCTGATCGACTACGAGGCGTTCTGCGGCGTCGTCTCCGACGAGGCGCAGGAGGCCGCGGCCGGCTCCACGATCACTCCGAAGCAGCTCAAGGAGTGGATGGACGACGGCGAGGACATCGACGTCATCGACGTCCGGGAGCCGAACGAGTACGAGATCGTCTCGATTCCCGGCGCCCGGCTGGTCCCCAAGAACGACTTCCTGATGGGCAACGCCCTGGAGGGGCTGCCGCAGGACAAGAAGATCGTCCTGCATTGCAAGACGGGTGTCCGGTCCGCGGAAGTCCTCGCGGTGCTGAAGTCGGCGGGCTTCGCCGACGCGGTCCACGTCGGCGGCGGCGTCGTCGGCTGGGTGAACCAGATCGAGCCGGAGAAGCCCGTCTACTGACGGACGACGGACGACGTGCGTGCCGCCGCCGGAGCGGCTTCCGGCGGCGGCACGCGCGCGTATGCCGCCTACTTCCGGCAGGTGGTGTCGTTCTTCGGGGTCTCGCCGCGCAGCAGGTAGGTGTCGACCGCCCGCTGCGTGCAGCGGCTGCCGCTGCCGTACGCCCCGTGCCCCTCGCCGACGCGCGTCAGCTTCACCGCCACGTCGCCGCCCAGCGCGTCGACCATCTTCTGCGTGCCCTCGTACGGCGTCGCCGGGTCGCCGGTCGTGCCGACGACCAGGATCTCGTCGGCGCCCGCCGCGCTCACCTCCGGCGTCGAGCGCTCGCCCGTCACCGGCCAGCCGTCGCACGACGCCATGCCCCAGGCCATGAAGTCGCCGAACACCGGCGACGCCCGGCGGAACTCCGGCAGCCGCTCGCGGATCTCGTCGGCCGAGTAGCGGTCCCGGGTGTCCGCGCAGTTGATGGCGAGGAAGGACGACTGGAGCGTGTTGTAGTGCCCGTCGGGATCGCGGCCGTTGAGCGCGTCGGCGAGGAGCAGCAGGGTCGCGCCGTCGTCGTCCTCCGCCTGCTGCAGCCCCTGCGTCAGCAGCGGCCACAGCTGCTTGGAGTAGAGCGACTGCGCGATGCCCCCGGTCGCCAGCGACTCCGTCAGGTCGCGGCCCGAGGCGCCCGGGACGGGCTTGCCGTCCAGCCGCCCCAGCAGGTCGGCGACGTCGTCGGTGGCGGCCGGGCCGTCGTCCGAGCCGCCGTCCGAGCGGTCGCCGAGGGGGCAGTCCCCGCCCTGCCGCGCGCAGTCCTCGGCGTAGTTCTCCAGCGCCCGCTGGAAGCCCTTCGCCTGCGCCAGCGACAGCTCGGCGCTGTCCTGCGTCGGGTCCACCGGGCTGTCGAGCACGGCCCGGCCGACCCGCTTCGGGAACAGGTGGGCGTAGACGGCGCCCAGTTCGGTGCCGTACGAGATGCCGAAGTAGTGCATCTTGTCGTCGCCGAGCGCGGCGCGCATGCGGTCCATGTCGCGGGCGGCGTTCTCGGTGCCGACGTGCGGCAGGATCCGGCCGGACTTCTTCTCGCAGGCGGCGGCGAAGTCGTGGATCCGGCCGAGGTACGCCTTCTCCTCGGCCTTGTCGTCGGGGGTGTTGTCGGCGGCGAAGTAGGCGTCGAGGTCGCGGTCGTCGAGGCAGCGCACACCCTCGCTGCGGCCGACCCCGCGGGGGTCGAAGCTGACGAGGTCGTAGCGCTTGTGCAGCGTCTTGTACTGGCCGGCGAGGCCCGGGAGGGTGTCGATGCCGGAGCCGCCCGGGCCGCCGAAGTTGAACAGCAGCGAGCCGATGCGCTCCGACCGCGGCCCGGTGGCCGCGGCGCGGATCATGGCGATGCCGGTCTTCTCGCCGTCCGGCCTGCCGTGGTCGAGCGGCACGTCGAGCGTGCCGCACTGCCAGTCGATGTCGGCGGCCGGCGCCCCCGGCGCGGGCGCGGGGAGGTTCTTGCACGCCTCCCAGTCGATTCCGGCGCCCGCCTGGCCGTCCTCCCGGTCGGCCAGGCTGTCGGAGGACGCCGCGATGCCGCACCCGCCCGCGGCCACGGAGGTCAGCAGGACGGCGGTGGCGGCGGTGACGGCGGTGGTCAGCCTGGTGACCCGCACGGCGGCTCCCCGGTGTCGGCGGTGGGACTGCCATCGTCCGGCGGCCCGCGGGCCGTCGCGCGCTGCGCGGGGCGTACGGGTGAGTACGGTGGTCCCGTACCGTTCACCCCCGCCACCAGGGAGGCCGCGTGTCCTACTACGTCCTCGACTACGCCTACGTCGACGACTACCTGGAGCGCCGGGACGCCCACCGGCAGGCCCACCTCGACCTGATCCGCGAGTGCCACCGGCGCGGCGACATCCTCATGGCCGGCGCGATGACGGAGGCCCCGCCGCGCGGCCTGATCGTCTGGCAGACCGACGACCCGGCGCCCGCCGAGGAGTTCGTGAGGAAGGACCCGTACGTGGCGAACGGGCTGGTGGACAGCTGGAGCATCCGCCCCTGGCGCGTCGTCGACCTGTAACGCGCCGCCGGAGCCTCCGGCCCGGGCGGCGGCGCTCCCCCCCCGCCCGGCCGCCGCGGCGCCCCGCGCCCGCTACAGCGCGCCCTTGCGGGTCAGGTGCGTGAACGACAGCCAGCCGGGCAGGACCGGCATCCAGAACGTCAGCAGCCGGAACAGCAGCACCGCCGACAGCGCCGTGTCGCTCGGCATCCCCACCGCCGTCAGACCCGCCGTGAGCGCCAGCTCCACCGCGCCCACGCCGCCCGGCGTCGGCGCCGCCGAGCCCAGCGCGTTGCCGGCGAGGAAGACGACGGCGACGCTCGCGAAGCTGAGGTCGCCGCCGAAGGCCCGTACCGAGGCGTCCAGGCAGAGCACGAACGACAGCGTCATCAGCACCATGCCGCCGATGCCCGCCGCCAGCTTCTGCGGGCGCTGCAGCACGTCCAGCATGCGCGGCACCACGCCCGCGAACAGCGACCGGATCCGCGACACCACGGCCTTCCGCAGGAACGGCACGGCGGTGATGATCAGGGCCAGCACCGCGGCCGCGAGCAGCCCGGCGATGACCGTGCGGGACGGGGACAGCGACGGCGTCCGCTCCGTCCCCGTCAGATAGCCGAAGGTGAGCAGCAGCAGGACGTGGCTGCCGAGCCCGAAGAGCTGCGACGCGCCGACGCTGGCCACCGCCAGGCCGGGGCGCACCCCCGACTTCTGCAGGAACCGGGTGTTGATCGCCACCCCGCCGACCGCCGCCGGGGCGACCAGCTTGACGAACGAGGCGGCGACCTGCGCCAGCACCGTGCGCCCGTACGGCACCCGCTCGGGGACGAAGCCCAGCAGCGACAGCGCGGCGGCGAGGTAGGTGGCGGCGGAGAAGAGCGCGGCCAGCGCCGCCCAGCGCCAGTTCGCCTGCGCCAGCACGTCGTCCACCTGGACGTGGGTCAGCTGCGTCAGCAGGAAGTACGCGGCGAAGACGCCCGCGATGATGCTGACGAGCGTGCGCGGCCGGATCCGCTCGATCCGCACCGGCTCCACCGGCGCCTGCGGCCTTATCCGCAGCACGTGGTGGCGGATCTGGGTGAGCACGTCCTCCTCGCGGGCCTCCTCCAGGGCGCCCTCGATCGCCCGCTTCTCCGCCTGCTTGGCGGCCCGCTTGCTCTTGCGGTCCCCGGCCTCCTCCGGGTGCCTGCGCGACCGCGACGCCTCGATGACCGCCTCGCGCTCGCGCGCCGCCCGCTCGCGGGAGAGCCGGCGCAGCTCCGCCCGGGTGTCCCGGGTCAGCGCGATCGGCTGCAGCAGCGGCAGGGCGTCGGCGACCGCGTCCGGGCCGAGCACCTCCACCGCCGCCGTCACCGCCCGCTCGGCGCCGACGCGCAGCGCGAAGGTGGTGAGCAGCTGGGCGATGTCCATGCGCAGCACGACGTCGCCCGCGGCGATCTCGCCGCCGCTCATGTCGGTGAGGACCACCTCGCCCGCGGGGGTCACCAGCACGGCGTCGCCGTTCAGCCGGCGGTGCGCGATGCGGCGCGACTGCAGCGCCTCGACCTGCCGCCAGCTCTCGCGCATGAGCCGGTCGGTGAGGGCCGCGTCCGAGACGGTGTCCAGCGGCCGGCCGCCGGTGTGCTCGTAGACGAGCATGACCGCGTCCGGGCCGAGGTCGGAGGTGGCGATGAGCTTGGGCGCGTTGGCGCCGGCGGCGATCGCGGCGTACGACAGCAGCGCCTCCTGCTCCAGCGCCTGCCGCAGCGACTGCATGCTGCGCCGCTGGTAGACCCCGCGCAGCGACAGGCGGCGCCAGGCGCGGTAGAAGAAGCCCTGGGCCTGCTGCTCGCGGTCGACGACGGTGACGTCCAGCGGCGGGCCGTCCTCCAGGGTGACGACGAAGCGCCGGCCGCGGCCGTCGCTCTCCAGGTCCGGCTGCTCCTCCGGCACCAGCGCGCTGACCGGGCGGAAGCCGACCCGGCGCATGCCCGCGAGGAGGTTGCGGCCGGTGGGGCGGACGTTGGGGGAGCCGAGCGCGTACATCGTGCCGTAGGCGACGGTCCAGCCGATGAGGACGGTGAGCAGGATGGCGAACGGGGTGGTGTACCCGCCGACGAGCACCGTGAGGGCGTCGAGGCCCAGGACCGTCCACATCAGCACGCGCCAGCGGCCGTGCCGGGACATGCCGACGGCGGTCATGTACGCGATGACCGGGGCGAGATATCCGTGTACGGGATCGGTGCGCTCGCCGTCGCGGGCGATCTGCGTCAGCGCCCCCTGCACGGAGTCCGGCGCGCCCTCGGAGACCCAGAGGGAGACGGCGAGCCCGGCGCCGTGCGCGAGGACGGCGGCGAGCACGCCGTCGGCGACGCGCAGGCCGTCGCGCTTGACGAGCCGTTCGACGGCGAACGCCACCGGCACGATGAGGACGGCGATGCTGGAGGTCAGGCCGCCGAGGGTGACGACGAACGAGGGCGTGTACTCGGCGCCCTTGGTGATGTCCTCCTCCAGGCCCTCGGTGGTGGCGTGCGCGACGGCGGCGAGGCCGAGGACGGCGGCGATGCCGACGATGCCCAGGAGCAGCCGGATGAGGTCGGAGGGGCGGTGCACCCGGGCCGGGAGGAGGGGGTCGTCCCCCTCAAGGGGCCCGGGGGCGGACCGGCGGCGGGCGTCGTGGTGCGTGCGCGGCGCCCGGCGGTCGTGCGCACCCCCCTCGTCACCGTTCCCGGCGGTCCGGCGGGCAGGGCTCTGCGCCTCCGTGGCCGGCTCTGCCGGCGGAGGCTCGGCCGCGGGGTCGCGCCGCATGCCCTGAGTTGTCCCGTCTTCGTCTCGTATCACCAGTCACCGCCCGCACGATGGTGGCACGAGCATGTCTCCGATGGTCGCATCCGGGTGTGCTTGCCGGCGGTGTACCCGCCGCCGGTCGCCGCCCCGGACTGTCGGCGGTCTGCGGCAGGATGGGGCGGATGGACGACGCGACACCCTCGGCAGGCATCCCCGCACCCGACGCGGCCCTCCTCGACGAGTATGCGGACCGGGTGCTCTCCGTGGCAGAGCGCATCCCGCCGGGGCAGGTGATGACGTACGGGGACGTGGCGGAGTTCACAGGCCGCGGCGGGCCGCGCCAGGTGGGCCGGGTGATGGCGCTCTACGGGAGCGCCGTGCCCTGGTGGCGCGTGGTGCGCGCGGACGGCCGGCCGCTGCCCGGCCACGAGCGCGAAGCCCTGGAGCACTACCGCACGGAGGGCACGCCGCTGCGCGCCACCGCCGCCGGCGAGCAGCGCATCGACATCCGCCGGGCCCGCTGGGACGGCAGCGGCGACGGTGTCGAGGGTCATATCTGACAGCTTCCGACACCGGCGCCCAAACGGCCCGGGCCGCCGCCCGTACGGAGTACGGTTCGGCAACCGGCACCTGAATCCCGACCCCTTACCGCGGCGATACATGTGAGCACTCTGTCCGTCCCCTCCCCGGCCTACCGGCTCGTCCGCACCCCGCCCGTGCGGCCGGTCCCCCCTGTGCCGGACGCGCGGCAGCGCTCGGTGGTTGAGCACGGCGACGGACCGCTGCTCGTGCTCGCCGGGCCGGGCACGGGCAAGACCACCACCCTGGTGGAGGCCGTCACCGAGCGGATCAGGCGCGGCGCGGACCCCGAGCGGATCCTCGTGCTGACGTTCAGCCGCAAGGCGGCGGTGGAGCTGCGCGACCGGATGGCGGCCCGGCTGGACGGCGCGCGGGCGCCGCAGGCCAGCACGTTCCACTCGTACTGCTACGCGCTGGTGCGGGCGCACCAGGACGCGGACATGTTCGTCGAGCCGCTGCGGCTGCTCTCCGGGCCGGAGCAGGACGTCGTCGTGCGGGAGCTGCTCGCCGGCCACGACGAGGACGGCGCGCGGGCGCGGGTGTCCTGGCCGGACGAGCTGCGGGCCTGCCTGACGACGCGCGGCTTCGCGGACGAGGTGCGGGCGGTGCTGGCACGCAGCCGGGAGCTGGGTCTTGGCCCGGCGGCCCTGGACCGGTTCGCGGCGGCGGCCGGCCGGCCCGACTGGGCGGCGGCGGGGGGGTTCCTCGCCGAGTACCTGGACGTGCTCGACATGCAGGGCGTGCTGGACTACGCGGAGCTGGTGCACCGGGCGGTGCTCCTGGCCGAGACCGAGCGGGTGGCGGCGGAGCTGGCCGGCCGGTACGACGCGGTGTTCGTCGACGAGTACCAGGACACCGACGCGGCGCAGGTGCGGCTGCTGCGGGCGCTCGCGGGCGGCGGCCGGACGCTGGTCGCCTTCGGCGACCCCGACCAGTCGATCTACGCCTTCCGGGGCGCGGACGTCGGGGGGATCCTCACCTTCCCGGAGGTCTTCCCCCGGCCGGACGGCCGGCCGGCGCCGGTCGCGGTCCTCGGCACGTCACGGCGCTCGGGCGCGCGGCTGCTGGAGGCGACGCGGCTCCTCACCCGCCGGATGCCGCTGCCGCGGCTGCCGTCGGCGGCGGTACGGGCCCACCGGGCGCTGGCGTCGCCGCACGACGGCGGGCGGGTCGAGGCGTACACGTACCCGACGGCGAGCGGCGAACTCGGCAACATCGCCGACATCCTGCGCCGCGCGCACCTGGAAGACGGCGTCCCCTGGCGCGAGATGGCGGTCCTGGTCCGCGCCGGCGCCCGCACGATCCCGTCGGTCCGCCGCGCCCTGACGTCGGCGGGGGTGCCGCTGCACGTGGCGGGCGACGACCTGCCGCTCCGCCACGAACCGGCGGTGCAGCCCCTGCTGACGGCCCTGCGGGTGGCGGCGACCCCGGCGCCGGCCGTCCCCGAGGAGCGGACCGGCCCGGCGACCGCGCGTACGCCGGCAACGGGCGGACGGGCGGGAGACCCGGCGCCGGAGGCGCCGTCGACCGGCGCGCCGGAAACCGCGCCACCCGAACCGGGGACGAGCCCCGACGCGCGCACCACCACCCCCGCACCCGCCGACGAACAGCCCCAAAGCCCCCCCGCGACCACGACCGACACCCGGGAAACCCCCGCACCCGGCCCCTGGATCCCCCCCGACGTCGCCCTCTCCCTCCTCGCCTCCCCCCTCGGCGGCATGGACGCCGCCGACCTGCGCCGCCTCGGCCGCGCCCTCCGCGAGGAGGAGCGCGCCGCCGGCCGCTCCGTCCCGCGCCCCTCCGACGTGCTCCTCGCGGAGGCCCTCGCGGAGCCGGCGCGCCTCGTCGCCCACGACCGCACCTACGCCACCGGCGCCCGCCGCCTCGGCGTGCTCCTGCGCGGGACCCGCGACCTGCTCGCCCGCGGCGGCACCGCCGAGGCCGCGCTGTGGGAGCTGTGGGACGGCACCCCCTGGCCCGACCGGCTGGACCGCGCCGCCGCCCGCGGCGGCACCGGCGGCTGGGTCGCGGCCCGCGACCTCGACGCCGTCTGCGCCCTCTTCGAGACCGCCGCCCGCGCCGAGGACCGCACCGGCGGCCGCGGCGCCCTCAACTTCCTCGACGAGCTGCAGGCGCAGGACATCGCGGCCGACGTCCTCACCCGCCGTGCCGACGCGGGCCCGGGCGGCCCGGCCGGCCCCGACGCCGTACGCCTCATGACCGCGCACCGCGCGAAGGGCCTGGAGTGGCGGCTCGTCGTCGTCGCCCAGGTCCAGGAGGGCCTCTGGCCCGACCTGCGCCGCCGTGGCTCCCTGCTGGAGGCGGACCGCATCGGGCGGGACGGCCTGGCCGAGCCGCTGCCGCCCGGCGCGATCCTCGCCGAGGAGCGCCGGCTGTTCTACGTCGCCGCCACCCGCGCGCGCGAACGGCTCGTCGTGACCGCCGTGAAGGCGCCGGCGGAGGACGGCGACCAGCCGTCGCGGTTCCTGGCCGAGCTGGGCGTCGACCCCCGGGACGTCACCGGCCGGCCGCGCCGCCCGCTGTCCGTCGCCGCGATGGTCGCCGAGCTGCGCGCGACGACCGTCGACCCCGAGGCGTCCGACGCCCTGCGGGACGCCGCCGCGGAGCGGCTGGCCCGGCTGGCGGCGCCGGCGGACGACGGCCGTCCGCTGGTGCCCGCCGCCCGTCCGGACCGCTGGTGGGGCCTGGCGGAGCCGACGGAGAACGCGGTTCCGCTGCGCGACCGCGACCAGCCCGTCGCGCTCTCCGGCAGCGCCGTGGGGCAGCTGGTCGACACCTGCGCCCTGCAGTGGTTCCTCGGCCGCGAGGTGCGCGCCGGGGAACCGGCCTCCGCCGCCCAGGGCTTCGGCCTCGTCGTGCACGCCCTCGCCGACGAGGTCGCCGCCGGTCGCACCCCCGCCGACCTCGACGCGCTCATGGAGCGCCTCGACGGCGTCTGGGACGGCCTCGCCTTCGACGCGCCGTGGAAGTCCGCGCAGGAGAAGGGGAACGCCCGCGCGGCCCTGGAGCGCTTTCTGCGCTGGCACGTGCTGGAGCGGGGCCGCCGGCCGGTGGCCAGCGAGCGGGACTTCGACGTCACGCTGAAGGCCGGCACGTACGAGGTGCAGATCAAGGGCACCATGGACCGCGTCGAGGAGGACGACGAAGGCCGCGCGTACGTCGTCGACTTCAAGACCGGCAAGTCCCGGCCGACCGGCCCGGAGGTGGCCGAGCACGCCCAGCTCGCCGTGTACCAGGCCGCGGTCGCCGAGGGCGCGGCCGGCGCCGAGCGCACCGTGCCGGGCGGCGCGGAGCTGGTGCACCTGCGGATCGGGGCGCCCGTCCGGGAGGGCGGCGACGCGCTGCCCAAGGTGCAGCGGCAGCCGCCGCCGGAGGGCGACTGGGTGCCCCGGCTGCTGGCGACCGCCGCCGCCCGGGTGCTGGACGAGCGCTTCGGCCCGACGCCCGGCGACCACTGCGCGCAGTGTGCTTTCCGCAGCTCGTGCAGCGCCCGCCCGGAGGGCCGGCACGTCGTCGAGTGAGGCGGCGGGGACGGTCGCGCGAGGACCGCACTGTGAGACCCGGTGTGACAGGTGGGACTCGTATGTGGTCGTATGACCAATCGGTCAGACGTAAACAGCGAGTAAGGAACGAACGTGCGGAAGAGCGTGGTGGCAGCGGCTCTGGTCTCGGCCCTGGGTGTGACGGTTCTGTCGGCCTGCGGCAGCGAGGACGACGGTCTTGCGGGCAAGTCGGCCGAGGAGATCAAGGACGAGACGGTGGCGGCCATGCGTTCCGCCAAGTCCATGACCCTGGACTTCAAGCAGACCGGGGCCCAGGAGATTGCCGCGAACCTGTCGATGACCAAGAGCGGTGAGTGCAAGGGCACCATGACCCTGGAGGGTGCCAACGCGGAGGTGCTGCGCGTCGACGGCACGTCGTACATGAAGCCGGACGCCAAGTTCTGGGAGCAGAACGCCGGCAGCTCGGAGCAGGCGCAGCTCATCCAGGGGATGGTCGGCGACCGCTGGGTGGAGGCGGGCAGCGGCGGGGACGACGACTTCGCGTCCTTCTGCGACCTCGACGCGCTCCTCAAGGAACTGGGCGAAGAGGACAAGGGCGACAAGAAGGAGAAGACCGAGAAGGGTGACGAGGGCGAGGTGCGGGGCACCCCGACCATCACGCTGGTCGCGAAGGAGGACGGCGAGACCACGACCGTGCACGTCGCCACGGAAGGCGAGCCGTACATCCTCAAGATGGAGAGCGAAGGCGGGGACGAGCCGGGCTCGGCGGAGTTCTCGGAGTTCAACGAGAAGGTGGACGTCCAGGCGCCGGCCGACGCGATCAACCTGAACGAACTCGGCGGCTGAGACCGCCCGGACACGGGCGCGTACGCCCCGTAGCGCATCCCGCGTCCCGTGCGCCCGCCGACGGCCGGACGGCCCCGGCTGTCGGCGGGCGCCGCTACGCTCGCTGGGATGCCGGCCCGTATCTCCCACCCCGATCAGCTCAAGGAGCTCCTCGGGATCCCCTTCACCGCGGAGCAGACGGCGTGCATCACCGCACCGCCCGCCCCGCAGGTCATCGTGGCGGGGGCGGGCTCCGGCAAGACGACGGTGATGGCGGCCCGGGTGGTGTGGCTGGTCGGCACCGGGCAGGTGGCGCCGGAGCAGGTGCTGGGCCTGACGTTCACGAACAAGGCGGCGGCGGAGCTGGCGGAGCGGGTGCGCCGGGCGCTGGCGCAGGCGGGGGTCACGCCGCCGGACGGGGCCGCGGGAGCGGGTACGGTCGGGGCGTACGGCGGAGGGGCGCCGGGCGAGGGGGCACCGGGCGACGGCTCCGCGGAGCCCGGCGAGCCGCGGATCTCCACGTACCACGCCTTCGCCGGCCAGCTGCTCCAGGACCACGGCCTGCGCGTCGGGCTCGAACCCGGCGCCCGCCTCCTCGCCGACGCCACCCGCTACCAGCTGGCCGCCCACGTCCTGCGCACCGCCCCCGGCCCGTACCCGGCACTGACGAAGTCTCTCCCGGCGCTCGTCAGCGAACTCCTCGCGCTCGACGCCGAGCTGGCCGAACACCTCGTGGACCCGGACGCGCTGGCGGACTTCGGCGCCGCCCAGCTCGCCGAGCTGGACCGCGTCCGGCTCACCAACGACGAGCTGCGCAAGGCCCCCCGGGCCGCGCTGGCCCGGCTGGAGCTGCTGCAGCTCGTACGGGCCTACCGGGGCGAGAAGCGCCGCCGCGACCTGCTCGACTTCGGCGACCAGATCGCCCACTCCGCGCTCCTCGCGGAGGGCCACCCGGCGGTGGGACGGCAGCTGCGCGAGGAGTGCCGGGTGGTGCTGCTCGACGAGTACCAGGACACGTCCGTCGCCCAGCGGCGGCTGCTCGCCGCGCTGTTCGGCGGCTCCGGCGGCGGCACCGGCCACCCGGTGACCGGCCTCGGCGACCCCTGCCAGGCGATCTACGGCTGGCGCGGCGCGTCCGTCGCCAACCTCGACGACTTCCCCGCCCACTTCCCGCACGCCGACGGCCGCCCCGCCAGCCGCCAGGCCCTCGGCGAGAACCGGCGCAGCGGCGGCCGCCTCCTCGACCTCGCCAACGGCCTCGCCGCCCCGCTGCGCGAACGCCACGTCGGCGTCGCGGCGCTGCGCCCCGCGGCCGGCGCGGAGCGGCACGGCACGGTGCGCTGCGCGCTGCTGCCGACGTACGGGGAGGAGCTGGCGTGGCTGGCGGACTCCGTGGCGCACCTGGTGCGTACGGGCACGGCCCCCGGCGAGATCGCCGTGCTGTGCCGCACCGCCGGCGACTTCGGCGACATCCAGGCGGCGCTGGTCGACCGGGACGTGCCCGTGGAGGTCGTGGGGCTCGCCGGGCTGCTGGACCTGCCGGAGGTCGCGGACCTGGTGGCGATGTGCGAGGTGCTGCAGGACCCCACCGCCAACGCCGCGCTCGTACGCCTCCTGACCGGCCCGCGGTGGCGGATCGGCGCCCGCGACCTGGCGCTGCTGGGCCGCCGCGCGCGCCTGCTGGTCGCCACGGCCGGTACGGACGGCGCACCGGACGCCGACGAGCGGCTGGCGCAGGCCGTCGAGGGCGTCGACCCGGCGGAGGTGGCGTCGCTGGCCGACGCGCTGGACACGTTCCTGGAGGCCCGGCAGGCTGACGACGGGCTGCCGTTCAGCGCGGCGGCGCGCCGGCGGTTCGCCCGGCTGGCCACCGAGCTGCGGGAGCTGCGGCGGTCGCTGGCGGACCCGCTGATGGACGTGCTGCACCGGGTCCTCGGCGCCACCGGTCTTGAGGTCGAGCTGTCCGCCTCGCCGCACGCGCTGGCGGCCCGGCGGCGCGAGACGCTGGCGCGCTTCCTCGACGTCGCCGCCGACTACGCGGCCTCCGCGGCGCTCGACGGGGAGGCGACGCTGCTGGCGTTCCTCGGCTTCCTGCGGACGGCCGCCCAGTACGAGAAGGGCCTCGACAGCTCGCTGCCGGGCGACGGGCGGGACACGGTCAAGGTGCTCACGGCGCACAAGGCGAAGGGCCTGGAGTGGGACGTCGTGGTGGTGCCGGGGCTGGTGGAGAAGCACTTCCCGAGCCGGCAGCCGCGCGAGTCCTGGGTCACGCAGGGCAGGGTGCTGCCGCACGCGCTGCGGGGCGACGCGGAGACGCTGCCGGACGTGGGGGAGTGGACGGCGCGCGGGCTGAAGGACTTCAAGGCGGCGATGCGGGAGCACCAGGAGGTGGAGGAGCTGCGCCTCGGGTACGTGACGGTGACCCGGCCGCGGTCGCTGCTCCTCGGCTCGGGGCACTGGTGGGGGCGGACGCAGAAGGAGGCGCGGGGCCCGTCGGCGTTCCTGCACGCGCTGCGGGAGCACTGCGAGCGCGGCGGCGGGGAGGTGGAGGCGTGGGCGCCGGAACCGCCGGAGGAGGCGGAGAACCCGGCCCTGGCGGCGCACGCGGCGGAACGCGCCTGGCCGCTGCCGCTCGACCCGGCGGCGACGGCCCGCCGCCGCGAGGCG
>NZ_BAAAPF010000161.1:0-15961 GCF_039531005.1 Streptomyces synnematoformans | reverse complement strand
CGCCCTGCGGCTGGCGCGCACCTGGATACGGATCTGCCGCAGGTCGGCCGCCGCCTCCGCCCGGCTGCGGGGTGCGCGCGGGGGCGGCGATCTCCTGCCACCACGGCGCCGCCGGCAGCGTCTCAGCCGCCGGCTCGAACGGCTCCCCGGGGCGGGGGATCGCCGCGCGCACGCCGGCCGCGGACGCCGCCGCGGCGGTGCGTTCCGCCGGCTCCTCCCAGCGGTGCGGGGCGAGGTTGAACGTCCCCCAGTGGATGGGCAGCAGCACCCCGCCGCACAGGTCGAGGTGGGCCCGTACGCCCTCCTCCGGGGTCATGTGGATGTCCGGCCAGAAGTCGCTGTACGCGCCGATCTGCACCATCGCCGCGTCGAACGGCCCGTGGCCGGCGCCGATGCCGGCGAAGCCGGGGAAGTAGCCGGTGTCGCCGCTGTGGAAGACCCGGTGCTCCGGGCCGCGCACGGACCAGGAGGCCCACAGCGTGCGCTGCTTGTTGCGGATGCCGCGGCCGCAGAAGTGGCGGGCGGGGGTCGCGGTGAGGGTCAGCCCCGCGACCTCGGCGGACTCGTGCCAGTCCAGCTCGGCGATGCGGTCCTGCGGTACGCCCCAGCGCTCCAGGTGGGCGCCGACGCCCAGCGGCACGGCGAACTGCACGTCGGCGGAGACCGCCCTGCGCAGGTCCCGGACCGTCGACATGTCGAGGTGGTCGTAGTGGTCGTGGGAGATCACCACCGCGTCGAGCGGGCCGAGGTCGGCGAGCGGCAGCGGCACGGGGTGGAAGCGGCGCGGGCCGACGAAGGAGAACGGCGAGCAGCGCTCGCCGAAGACCGGGTCGAAGAGGACCCGGCGGCCGTCGATCTCGGCGAGGACGGTGGCGTGGCCGAGCCAGGTCAGGCGCAGCCCGTCGGCGGGCGGTGCGGACAGGTCGGGGCGCTGCACGGGGACGGGACCGGCGGGTGTGCGGCCGTCGCGGCGGAGCAGGGCGCGGATCATCTCGCCGCGGGAACCGCCGCCGGACCGCGGGGTGATGGCGGCGGGGACGGGGTTGCGGAACGCGCCGGCCTCCGGGTCGTAGTTCGGCGAGCTGAGGATCCGCGCCAGCCGGGCACCCGCCGGCTCGGCGCCGAAGGACGCGGGGCGGACTCGACGCATGGGCCACTCCTTGGTCTGGTGACTGTGGAGTCAACGGCGACGGGACCGGTGATGTTCCGGAGCGCCGGATTCAGCCGGCCGTACGGTGTACGCCCCGGGCGAACGGTCTACGCCCCGCCCTCCGACGCCGCCCCGGCCCCCGGCTCCGTCCCGCCCTCCGACGCCGCCCCGGCCCCCGGCGCCGCCCCGCCCTCCGACGCCGCACCGGCCTCCGGCACCGCACCGCCCTCCGGCGCCGCACCCGGCTCCGCCCCGGGGCCGAGCCCGCCCTGCCGGTCGGCGGCGACCGCCGCGCCGTGCTCCTCCGCCAGGTGCTCCTCGGCCTTCAGCCAGGGCAGGAACTGCGCGGACCGGCTCCATTTGCAGCTGCCGCACTCCAGCCGCCGCCGGGCCCCCGCCCCCGTGACCCGCACGGTGTGCTCCGCTCCCGCCGGATCGGTGCCTGTGACCCGGCTGTTCGCCATCGCGTGCATCCACGCCTCCCCTGGTCGACCTCGACGTCGACGACGCCGTAGCCCGCAGCAAGGCATCGTCCGGTCGCTGTGTCAATCCCTTCTCATCCCCCGTCCCCCACACCTCATGCCCGCGCCCGCGCCGGACGCACGGCGCCCCCGGCACCGCGGAGCGCGGTGCCGGGGGCGCCGTCGTACGTACCGGCGAGCCGGGGTCAGCAGCCGAGGAGGCGGCCCGCGAGGTAGCTCTCGACCTGGTCGAGGGAGACGCGCTCCTGCTTCATGGTGTCGCGCTCGCGCACGGTGACGGCGTTGTCGTCGAGGGTGTCGAAGTCGACGGTGATGCAGTAGGGCGTGCCGATCTCGTCCTGGCGGCGGTAGCGGCGGCCGATGGCGCCGGCGTCGTCGAACTCGATGTTCCAGTGGCCGCGGAGGTCGGCGGCGAGCCCTTTGGCCTTGGGGGAGAGTTCGGGGTTGCGGGAGAGCGGGAGGACCGCGGCCTTGACGGGGGCGAGGCGGGGGTCGAGGCGCATGACGGTGCGCTTCTCCATCTTGCCCTTGGCGTTGGGGGCCTCGTCCTCGACGTAGGCGTCGAGCATGAAGGCGAGCATGGTGCGGCCGACGCCGGCGGCGGGCTCGATGACGTACGGCGTCCAGCGCTCGCCGGCCTCCTGGTCGAAGAAGGAGAGGTCCTGGCCGGAGGCGGCGGAGTGGGCCTTGAGGTCGAAGTCCGTGCGGTTGGCGATGCCCTCCAGCTCGCCCCACTGGGAGCCGGCGAAGTCGAAGCGGTACTCGATGTCGACGGTGCGCTTGGCGTAGTGGGAGAGCTTGTCCTTGGGGTGCTCGAACCAGCGGAGGTTGGCCTCCTGCAGGCCGAGGCCGGTGTACCAGTTCCAGCGCTGCTGCATCCAGTACTCGTGCCAGCTCTCGTCCTCGCCGGGCCGGACGAAGAATTCCATCTCCATCTGCTCGAACTCGCGGGTGCGGAAGATGAAGTTGCCGGGGGTGATCTCGTTGCGGAAGGACTTGCCGGTCTGGGCGATGCCGAACGGCGGCTTCCTCCGCGAGGAGGTCTGGACCTGCATGAAGTTCGTGAAGATGCCCTGGGCGGTCTCGGGGCGCAGGAAGGTCTCGGAGCCGGCGTCCTGGGTGGGGCCGAGGTGGGTGGAGAGCAGGCCGGAGAACTGCTTGGGCTCGGTGAAGCCGCCCTTGTTGCCGCAGTGGGGGCAGTTGATGTCGGCGAGGCCGCCGGCGGGCGGGCGGCCGTGCTTGGCCTCGTACGCCTCTTCGAGGTGGTCGGCGCGGAAGCGCTTGTGGCACGACGTGCACTCGGTGAGGGGGTCGGTGAAGGTGGCGACGTGGCCGGACGCCTCCCAGACCTCGCGGGCGAGGATGACGGAGGAGTCGAGGCCGACGACGTCGTCGCGGGAGGTGACCATGTTGCGCCACCACTGGCGCTTGATGTTCTCCTTGAGCTCTACGCCGAGAGGGCCGTAGTCCCAGGCGGCGCGCTGGCCGCCGTAGATCTCGCTGCACGGGTAGACGAAGCCACGGCGCTTGCTCAGGCTGACGATGGTGTCGATCTTGTCGGCGGCCACGGTGCTCTCTTCATTACGACGACGAAGCGGTGCTCCAGGTTACCGGCGGCGGTGCCCTCCGTTTCAAATCGGGGGCGCCGCGAAATTTTTTGACAATCGTTTCCATCTTTGCTGAAAATGAGTGTCATGAGAGCTAGCCGCCGGTCCATATCCGGCCTCACCCCGGCCGCCGCGGCGGCGCTGTCCGCCGCCGTCCTGACCCTGTCCGCCTGCGGCGACGGGGACACGGGGACGACGACGGAGGACGGCAAGCTGCGGGTGACGACGTCGTTCTACCCCATGCAGTTCCTCGCCGAGGAGATAGGCGGGCGGCACGCCGAGGTCGACACGCTGACGAAGCCGGGGACGGAGCCCCACGACCTGGAGCTGAGCCCGCGGCAGACGGGCGACCTGGCGGACGCGGGGCTGATCGTCTACCTGAAGGACATGCAGCCGGCCGTGGACGAGGCCATCGAGCAGTCCGGCGCGGAGCACGTCGTGGAGGCGTCGGAGTTCACCACGCTGGAGAAGCACGGGACCGAGGAAGACGGCCACGACCACGGCCACGAGGGCGACGAGCACGCGGAAGACGAGCACGCCGACGAGCACGCCGACGAGCACGCGGAAGACGAGCACGCCGAAGAGGAAGCCGACGGGGGTCACGAGGGCCACGACCACGGCGGCGAGGACGGCGCCGACCCGCACATCTGGCTGGACCCCGTGCGCTACGCGGAGGTCGCCGAGGGCGTCGGCAAGGCGATGGCGAAGGCCGACCCGGACCACGCGGCCGCGTACAAGAAGAACGCCGCCGAGCTGGCGGACCGGCTGCACAAGCTGGACGCCGCGTTCGCCGCCGGGCTGGAGAACCGGCGTACGGACACCTTCATCACCACCCACGCCGCCTTCGGGTACATCGCCGACCGCTACGGCCTCGTCCAGGAGTCGATCAAGGGGATCAGCCCGGAGTCGGAGCCGAGCGCCGCCCGGATGCAGCAGTTGCAGGACATCGCCGAGGACGACGGCGTGACGACGGTGTTCTTCGAGACGTTGGTCAGCGACAAGACGGCACGTACGCTCGCGGGTGACCTCGGCCTGGAGACGGACGTGCTCGACCCGATCGAGGGCGTGACCGACAAGTCGAAGGGTGACGACTACTTCGAGATCATGGATGCGAACCTCGCGGCGCTGCAGAAGGCGCTAGGCGCGCAATGACCGGGGGCGCGCGATGACCGGGGTCGTGGCGGACGGAGCGGGCGTGACGGAGCCTGTGGTGGACCTGAGCGGCGCGACCGCCTCCCTGGGCGGGCGCGCGGTCCTCGGCGGCATCGACCTCACGGTCGCCCGCGGCGAGGTCGTGGCGCTGCTGGGGGCGAACGGCTCGGGGAAGTCGACGACGGTACGGGCCGTGGTGGGCCGGGTGCCGCTGACGTCCGGCGGGCTGAAGCTGTTCGGCACGCCGATCGCGCGGTTCCGGCAGTGGCGGCGGATCGGATACGTACCGCAGCGCTCGACGGCGGCGTCGGGGGTGCCCGCGTCGGTGCGCGAGGTGGTGTCGTCGGGGCGCCTGTCCCGCTCGCGGCTGCGCCCGCTGCGGCGCGCCGACCGGGCGGCGGTCGAGCGTGCGCTGCAGGTCGTGGGGCTGGCGGACCGGGCGAAGGAGTCGGTGAACCGGCTGTCCGGCGGGCAGCACCAGCGGGTGCTGATCGCGCGGGCGCTGGCGGCCGAGCCGGAGCTGCTGATCATGGACGAGCCGCTGGGCGGAGTGGACCTGCCGAGCCAGCGGATCCTGGCCGAGGCGCTGCGCACCCAGGTGGCCGGGGGCGCGTCGGTGCTGCTGGTGCTGCACGAGCTGGGGCCGCTGCAGCCGCTGATCGACCGCACGGTCGTGCTCAGCGACGGCCTGGTGGCCCGGGAGTACGGGCGCGGGGAGGCCGACGCCGCGGCCCGGGTCCACGACCTGGCGTGCCACCCGCACCCGGGCGAGCCGGCCGAGACGGACAGGACCGGGCTGCTGACATGACACTGGAGTTTCTGGAGCCGGCCTTCATGCAGCGCGCGCTGCTCGCGGCGCTGCTGGTGGGGATCGCGGCGCCCGCGGTGGGCATCTACCTGGTGCAGCGCCGCCAGGCGATCATGGGCGACGGCATCGGCCACGTGGCGCTGACGGGCGTCGCGCTGGGCTTCCTGCTGAACACCAGCCCGGTGTGGACGGCGGTGCTGGTGGCCGCGGCCGGCGCGGTGGCGATGGAGCTGATCCGCTCGTACGGCCGGACACGCGGCGACCTGGCGCTGGCGATGCTCTTCTACGGGGGCATGGCCGGCGGCGTGCTGCTGATCAACCTGGCGCCGAACGGATCGACGGCCAACCTGACCACGTACCTCTTCGGGTCGGTGACGACGGTGTCGGGCTCCGACGTGGTGGCGATCGTGTGGCTGTCGGCGTTCGTGCTGCTGGTGACCCTGGGGCTGCGGCGGCAGTTCTTCGCGATCTGCCAGGACGAGGAGTTCGCGAAGGTCACCGGGCTGCCGGTGCGGTCGCTGAACCTGCTGCTGGCGGTGACGGCGGCGGTGACCGTCACGGTCGCCATGCGCGTGGTGGGGCTGCTGCTGGTCAGCGCGCTGATGGTGATCCCGGTGGCGGCGGCGCAGCAGGCGACGCGCGCGTTCGCGGCGACGCTGGCGGTGGCGGTGGCGATGGGCGTGGTGACGACGCTGTCGGGCACCGTGTTCTCGTACTACGTGGACGTGCCCCCGGGAGCGACCATCGTCCTGTTTGCACTGGGCCTGTTTCTGCTGGTCACGGCGTTGGCCGTGCCGCTGGCGCGGCTGCGGTCCCGGGCCGGGGACGAGCCCGGCGGCGGGTCCGGCAAGACGGCGGCGGAGCCGGTCCGGGCCCCCGCGGGCGGGGGGCCGCGGTGAAGACGGCTGCCGCGCCCGTGCCCGTTCCCGGCGGTGCTGCTGGCACAATGGCGGCTCGTGGGGCGGACAGGGCTTCGAGCGAGCAGCAGGAGGCAAGGGTGACGACCGCAGGTCCCCCGGTACGCGGCCGGTCGACGCGGCAGCGCGCGGCGGTGGCCGCGGCGCTCGCGGAGGTCGACGAGTTCCGGAGTGCCCAGGAACTGCACGACATGCTGCGGCACCGCGGCGAGTCCGTGGGGCTGACGACCGTGTACCGCACGCTCCAGTCGCTGGCGGACGCGGGCGACGTCGACGTGCTGCGCACCACGGAGGGCGAGGCGGTGTACCGCCGCTGCAGCACCGGTGAACACCACCACCACCTGGTGTGCCGGGTGTGCGGCAAGGCGGTGGAGGTCGACGGCCCGGCGGTGGAGCGCTGGGCGGAGTCGATCGCGGCGGAACACGGCTTCGTGGACGTGGCGCACACGGTGGAGGTCTTCGGCACGTGCGCAGACTGCGCCGCGGAGGCCCGGGGCTGACCCGGCGAGTCTGACCACGCCGGGCCACCCGCTGGCCCACCCCGCGATGCCCCGGACCCGTCCGGCCGCACCGCCCGCTACGCGGGCCCGCGCTTCACCGAGGCCCGGTGCGCGCGATCCGCGATCTCCCGAAGCCTCGCGTCGAAGACGACGCCGGGATCTTCGGTGACCGAGGCGAGCGCCACCATGCTCGTCGCGATCACGTCGCACAGTTCCTTGCAGACATCGTCGGCCGTATGGGTCCTCCCCTTTCGCGGGTTCGTGCCGAGCAGCCCGTGCACGGCTTCGGCGACCTCGCCGAACTCTTCCCCGATCTTGAGGATGCGCAGCAGCCGCGCGGTCTGCCCCGTCACGGGACTCTCCTCGTCCAACCACTCGCAGAGCGCCTCGATCGTTTCCCAGGTGTCGTTCATTGCGTCCTCGCGATGGGGGTCAGAAAAGTGAAGCCACAACGTCACCGGCGTGGGCGACCGGCCGCGTCTGCACAGGCGCCAGCGTGAACGACGTGCTCAGCGCGGAGTGATCGCTGAGCCGCCCCGGGCGGGTCCGCGGCTCATGGACGTAGAAGCAGCCGCGCAGTTCGGCGGCGAGAAGTCCGGAGACGTGCGCGTGGTCGTAGCGGTAGCCGTCACCGGTACGCCCCACCCAGGAGTACTCAGCGGCCTCGGGGTGGAGCATCCGGAACGCATCGCGGTACCCGGATTCGCCCAACCACTCGTAGAAGCCGTACTCGAACTCCCGGAAGAACCGGTACGCCGGCCTGTGGCCGGGCTCAAGGACGTTGAAGTCCCCGATCAGCAACCGCAATCCGCTCCGGCCACCGGGAAGGCCATCCCGGCAGTGCTCCAGGAACCTCCGTTTCCGGAGCGTCTTCGCTTCCGATGCATCCCTGGAGGGCACGTACAGACCGATCACGTCGAGTGGCCCGCCGCTCGACGACACCGTCACGGACACAGCCCGATGGGGGAGGTATCCGACAATGGCCGGCCCGGGCTGTGTGATGAGTCTGCTCACGACCATCACACCGCGTTCGCCGCGCTCCGGCCGAGGGAACACCACCTCGTAACCGGCTTCGGTGAACCGGGATGCCAGGAGCGAGCAGCCCTTGCTGTCCGCAGCCTCGGTGAGCACGAGAATCTGCTCGGGCCGGGCTGCGAGGTAGCCGAGCTGCCGCTCCGCGCGCTCCTGGGACGGGTTGTTGAGATTGAACGTCAGCACGTCGAGCGTCGGCTGACCGGTCATGAGCTGTACCTATCTGTGCTAGATCGCCTCGACGATTCTGCGGGCGAGGGCGTCCGGCTCCTCCACGGCCGTGTCGAGCCGGAGAACCCGGACGCCGACGACTTCGAGAAACCTAGCGGCTTCCTGGAAACCGACCCACTCTTGCAGACTCTTGTTCTCGCGCTCGTAGCGACTGTGCGCGCCGCGGTCTTTCAACCGGGCCCGGAGGACATCGACGCGGGCGTTGAGGATGACGGCCAGGTCGGGTCTGTCGGCATGGCTGTTCAGCTTCCACACCGTTTCGGGGGCGAGGCCGTCGATCCCCTGCAGCACCAGTGACGAGGCGATGTACCGGTCGCACACCACGACCTCGCCACGCCGCAGGGCAGGGCGTACGACGTGTGTGAGGTGCTGGTGGCGGTCGGCGGCGACCAGGCAGGCCATCGCCATGCCACGGTAGTCGTCGGTGCCGTTGCGGGCGAGCCGGCCCAGCGGGGTGTCGCTGGGTTCCCGTGTTTCCAGGGCCGGGACCGACTCGGCGCGGAGCCGGCTGACGACGGCGGACGTGATCGTGGACTTGCCGACCCCACCGGGGCCGTCGATGGTCAGGAAACTCGCGGGCTTCACGACACATCGACCACGGACAGCATGCGTGAGTGGCGGGGCACGACGGGGCACAGCTCGCTGTCCACCTCGCCGACGCGGTGTCCTGCTGCGACGACCGCGGCGGGGCAGCCCTTCCCGCACGAGGAGTTCATGGAACAGGCACGGCACGTGCTGTTGGAGCCCAGGTCCCACCGCTCGTGAAACCGGTAGCCGTCGAGCCGGTCGGCGATGTCGTCATGCTCCCACACGTTCCCGACGATGAAGTCGGTGTCCGGGTGCAGGCTGGCTTTCGAACGGGCCGCGAACACCAGGTAGGGGCAGACAGCCACCTCACCCTGGGTGAAGACGTAGATGATCGTACCCGCCTCGCACCCGGCGAGCGGCTTGTCCTCGTTCGGGAACCGGATGTGGACCATGTCCAGGCCGTCATCGACGAAGGGGAGCGTCAGGTCCCGGATGTGCCGCATACGGTCGTCCGGCCGACGGAGCTTGCGCGAGCTGTTCGCCCCCCGGCCCATCTCGCCGAGCGGGTTCATCAGCACGTACGTGGCCCCCTGGTCCCTGGCGAGGGCACACAGCTGCGCGTACTCGTGGTCTTCGGCGAGGTTGTTCGGCGTGCACAGCAGTCCTTGCAGGATGCCGGCGCGGGCGAACCGCTTCACCGTCTCCACGGTCTCGTCGAACCCTTCCGGCCGGCCGCGGAAGCGGCCGTGCGAGTCGGCCGAGAATCCGTCCAGGCTCACGTTCATATGGGCGCCCAGTTCACTCAGTTCGCTGATCTGCTCGTCGCTGACCAGGGTGGCGTTCGTGCACACCCCGACGTCCATCCCCGCCTTGCGGAAGGCGCGGGCGATGTCGAGCAGGTCGCGGTGCATGAACGGCTCACCGCCGGTGAGCGTCACCTTGGTCACGCGGGCGTCGGCCAGTTGGGGAATCAAGCGCTTCCGGATCTGCTCCAGCGGCATGTAGTCGCCACGCGGGGTCGCCGAGACGAAGCAGTGCGCGCACTTCTCGTTGCAGGGCTCAGCGATCTGGATGAGAGCCTTGCGGAAGGGATGGTCGACGGTCGTGCGGAAGTAGCACGAGGCGGCCTGGTCAGCGGTGCGGATCGGACGTGCAGTCATCGCTGCCTCCGTCGTCGCGGGTGGACAGGGGCGGTGTCCTGCCCGTCTCGCGAACGAGGCAGGACGCAGGTGGTTGAGTGGGTGGTGCCGGCGGCGCGGGAAGTCGGTTCAGTCCACCGAAGCGATCCCGGCGGCGAGGATGACGAGAACGCCGATGAGGATGCCGACGTAGATCAGCTCGGCAAAGCGCCCGTTCACGAGTCCTCTGCAGGAACGTCGAGGTCCGCCCAAACGCGCTTGCCCCACGGCAGTGGGTCGGCTCCCCATGCCGAGGAGAACCCGGCGACCGTGGCCAGGCCGCGCCCGGATTCGTCGTCCGCGGTGGCGTCGATGAGCGTCGGCATGGTCCGGGAGAAGTCGACGACCGCGACCCTGACGCGCCGAGGTCCGACCCGTGACACCCGGACGACCACGGCTGCCAGACGCGCGTGCCGCACCGTGTTCGTCACCAGTTCGCTGACGACGAGGCTCACCGCCTGGTCTCCGGCCTCCAGCGACCAAGCGCGCAGTGAGGCGGATGCCAGCCTGCGTGCCCTGGCCACCGACATCTCGGTGCGTGGCAAGGTCTCGCAGCAGCTTGGTGCCCCACCGCCTGGGAGCCGGCCGAACGCCTCGGGCGGAGGCATCACGGACTCGTTCCAAGTGGTTCCGTCCGGAGCATCGTCCTCGTGGGGGTGGAGGTCATCCAGGCGCGCCGTCCATTCCCTGCCGCCGCCGGGCGCGCACAGGTGATAGACGGGCACACCGGTGTCTTCGGGGAGGGCGACGATGACGCCCGCACGCTGGTGGGGGACGTCGAGGACGATGTCCCCCCGCCGGGGAGCCCAACCGACGGCTACGTCGGCCAGAGACCGGCGGCGGGTCTCCTCCTGCGGTGAGTGTTTCGCTGCCGTCATGCAACGGAAGGTATTGGCTCCGTCACAGCTGATTATGAATCAGCGGAATAGCCCCTGCTCATCGAGGCGAAATCGATGCGACATGCGGCGTAGCCGTTCACGTGTGGCGGTTCGCTCGGCGTAGATGAGCTGCCGAAGGGTGGCACGGCCGATGGGGTGGTTGCGCACCAGCTCCGGCGCCAGTTGCTCGGCCTTCAGCAGTTCCTTGAGCGCCTTGTCCCGGCTGCCGTCCCAGAGGAAGGCCCTGGAGAGGTCCATGTGGTGGTGTCCTCGGCGAGAGTTTGGCAGGGCGTCGATGTGCCGCCGATGGGCTTCGTCGTTCAGCCGGTCATTCAGCCGCAGTGCCGTGGACTGGTTGCCCATCTCCAGCTGGACGCTGATGGCGTGGATCTCCACGTTGCCGGTGGAGAACGTCAGCGTGGCCCGATCGTGGAGCGGCGGCCCCGTGTAGGTGTCCGCCTTCTCGCCTGCCTCGCGGGCGAGGCTGATGCGGTGTGCGGCCTCAGCCTCGTTGTTCGCTCGCGAGGCAGAGACCGCGGCCCGCAGTTGCAGCGCTCCCCACAGGCGCACGGCAAGCTGGTCGTGCCGGTCGTAGTCGTCCTGGACGTTGCGCAGCGCCCTGTCGGCCAGGGCGAGGGAATCGGCCCAATCGGCCGTCGCCCACATGTCCCACACCCGCATCCAGTCCGCGACGGCGGGCATCAACGGGTCGCCGGACAGCCTGGCGGACCAGGCGGCGCGCTCGCACGCCATGGCGACCAGTTCGGGGTGGCCGAGGGCATGCGCGGCCGTGTGGGCGAACTTGCAGCAGATCGCGTAGATGCCGTATGCCTCCTCCCGCTCGTGTCCGTGTGAGACGTCAGCCAGAGCGCGCGCCTCGCGGAACATGTCCGGCAGGGTGCGCAGGACCGCAACGTTGGCGGCGGCGTCACGCAGTCGGTGCAGGCACTTCATGTCCTGCCACAGGACATCCGAACTGCGCGGAGTGCCGGTGAACACGGGAGGGAGGTCGTAACGGCGCAGCTCCCGCAGGATCGACGCGGCGGCCACCTGCCACCGGGCCTCCCCCGGGGCGACCTCGTACGGCCGGTCTATCAGCTCGTTCGGGTGACAGTGCAGCGCGGCGGCGAGCTGGTTGATCAGCGTGGTGCGGTCCAGCTCCAGGCGGCCGTTCTCGACCCGGGAAAGCCAGGCCTGTTTCTTGCCGACCGCCGCGGCCAGATCGGCTTGCGTCATTCCGAGCTGAAGACGTCGCCGCTTGATACGGCGTCCGATCGCCTCCTGCTCTTCCAGCGGGTACGGCACAAGGGACTCCGTTCTTACCTCGACAACCAAAACGGTACCCGGACCGACCCGGGACAGCAGCCGGTCAGTGACGTCCGCTCCGTCCGGCACAGTCGGACCAGGAGGGTGCCCCGCCGCCGGCGGGGTAGGGGTGGGGCATGCGCATCACCGTCATCCGTACCGGGGGCTTCGCGGGGCTGACCCGCGAGGCCACCCTGGACACGGCCGGCCGCCCCGACGCGGCCGGCCTGGAGGCGCTGGCCCACCGGGCGCTCGCGCAGGGCAGCGCCGCGCCGCCGGCGGGCGTGCCCGACGGCTTCGCGTACCGCATCACCGCCGGCGGCCGCACCGCGCACTGCGCGGACCCGCGGCTCACCGAAGCCCAGCGTGCGCTGGTGACGGCTGTGCTGAAAGAGGGCGCGTAGTACTCCCGGGGGAGTAAGGGCGAGCTGAGAACACCCCGAGCAGTAGGGCGGGTTTGGCACCTGGGAGCGAAGAACCGTGCCGGACCGCCGGGAGAAGCTGAGGTCAGTTCAGCTTATTCCCGGAGGGAGAGCCCCCTATGGGCGCCGTCACCGCACCACCCGAAGGGCCGACCGGCTCGGCAACACGGCCCAGGCGCCGCTGGCTTCCCTGGGCCGTGCTCGGCCTGTGGATCGCGGTTCTCGCGATCGCCATGCCGTTCGGCAGCAAGCTCAGCGACTCGACCCGCGACCGTGCCATCGACTACCTGCCGGGGAGCGCCGACTCCACCCAGGTGGCCAAGCTCGTCGAGGAGATGCCCGGCGGGGACTCCCTCGACGGGATCCTCGTCTACCAGCGGGACGGCGGCGTCACCGCCGCCGACCGCGAACTCGCCACCGAGCACGCCGGGGACATCGCCGGCGGGTACGAGCTGGCGGGGGACCGCGCTCCTCAGGTCGTGCCCTCGGCGGACGGCAGCACGCTGATGGTGCCGTTCTCCATCGTCGGGCTGGCCGACGAGGACGCCCAGTTGGAGACGGTCGAGAAGATCCGCGACGAGACCGTCGCCGATCCCCCCGAGGGCCTGTCCGTCGAACTCGGCGGGCCGGCCGGCATCCAGGCCGACTCGGACGCCGTCTACGAACAGGTCGACGGCACGCTGATGTACGCCACGGCCGGCATCGTCACCATCCTGCTGATCATCACGTACCGCAGCCCGTTCCTGTGGCTGCTGCCGCTGATCTGCGTGGGCGTGGCGTCCATGAGCGCCATGGCCGTCGTCTACGGCCTCATCCAGGCCTTCGACCTGACGGTCAGCTCCATGAGTTCGGCGATGATGACGGTGCTCATCTTCGGCGCGGGAACGGACTACGCGCTGCTGCTCGTCGCCCGGTACCGCGAGGAACTGCGGCGCACCCCGGTGCCGCTGGAGGCGATGCTGCAGGCCGTGCGCAGGTGCGGCCCGGCGATCCTGGCCTCCTCCGGCACGGTCGCGGCCGGCCTGGTCTGCCTGGTGACCGCCGACCTCAACAGCACCGCGGGCCTGGGCCCGGTCGGCGCGGTCGGCGTGCTGTGCGCGCTCGCCGTGATGCTCACCCTGCTGCCGGCGCTCCTGGTGCTGTTCGGCCGGCGCATCTTCTGGCCGCTGATCCCCGCCTACGGCAGCGAGCCCAAGCGGCGCGGCTTCTTCGACCGGATGGGCACCTCGGTGGGCCGCCGCCCGGGCACGATCCTCGTCGGCGGCATGGTGCTGCTCGGCGCGCTGGCGCTCGGCACGTTCAACCTCCCGGGCAACCTCAAGCAGGAGGACGCCTTCATCGACAAGCCCGAGTCCATCACCGCGATGGAGAAGCTGAAGGAGGCGTACCCCGAGCAGGGCGCGCAGCCCATCGTCGTGGTCGCCGACTCGGACGGGGCCCAGGAGGCCCTGGCCACCGCGCGGAACGTCGAGGGCATCGCCTCGGCCGAGGTCTCCCGCGCCGGCAACGGGCACACCGAGATCACCGTGTTCGCCGCCGACCCGCCGCAGTCGGCGGGCGAGGACCGGGCGATCAAGGAGCTGCGCGCCGAACTGGGCGCCCTCGACGGCACCGACGCCGCGGTCGGCGGGCTGAGCGCCGAGGCCATGGACCTGGCGGAGGCCAACTCCAACGACCGCAAGCTCATCATCCCGCTCACGCTGGCCGCGGTACTGCTCATCCTCATCGTCCTGCTGCGCAGCCTCATCGCGCCGCTGGTGCTCACCGTCGCCGTGGTGGCGTCGTGGGGCGCGGCGATGGGCATCGGCGGCCTGGTCTTCGAGCCGGTCATGGGCTTCGCGGGCATCGGCGGCGAACTGGCGCTGCTCACCTTCGTCTTCGGGGTGGCGCTCGGCGTGGACTACGGCATCTTCCTGCTGCACCGGATGCGCGAGGAGGCGCTGAGCGGCGCGGACACCCGCACCGCGGCGCTGACCGCGCTGCGCCGCACCGGCGGCGTGATCGCCTCCGCGGGCGTGGTGCTGGCGGCGACGTTCGCGGCGCTGGCGACGATGCCGATGGTGATGATGTTCGAGATCGGCTTCGTCATCGCGGTCGGCGTGCTGCTCGACACCTTCCTGGTGCGGACGTACCTGGTCACCTCCGCCAGTTGGCTGCTGGGCCGGAGGGTCTGGTGGCCAGGACCGCTGGCGAAGCGGACGGAGACCCCGCCGGCGCAGCCGGACGCGGAGCGGGAACCCGAACCCGCGGGCGCGGCGGCGCGTTAGCGCCGGAACGGCGGCCGTACCCCGGTACGGCCCACGACCCCCCGGCCGAGTGGCGGCTCCCCCCGTGGCTGCCACCCGGCCGGGGCCCGGCCGTTTCCGGCTGGTTCCGGTCGGGGAGCCGCGCGGGCGGCGGCGTACACACACCTGGGGGGTTCCACCGGAGGGGCCGTAGGCGAGGATGGTTCTCATGCAGTCAGCGATGACCCGGCTGAAGCGGCTGGAGCAGCCGACGCGCCGGGACGTTCTCTTCACCGCGGTGGTCGGCGTGGTCGTCGCGTGTCTGGGGCTCTTCGGCAAGGTCGAGGAATCGGCGCACCGGCCCGACGCCGCGGGCTGGTTCCTGCTGCTGCTCATGGTGGCGGTGCTCGCCTGGCGCCGGCAGTACCCGATGGGCGTCTTCGTCGTGTCCTTCGTCATCGAGGCCCCGTACCACATCCTCGACAACGCCCACACCGCGCCGACGCCCACGATCCTGGTCGCGGTCTACTCCCTCGCGGTGGCCGGACCGCGGGTGCGCACCCTGCTGATCACCTGCGGGCTCGTCCTCTGCGCGGTGGTGATGCTGACGCTGCGCGACGTCGACCAGGGCACCGAGTTCCTGCGCACCTCCGGCTGGGTCATCTCCATCGCGCTGCTCGGCGAGGCGGTGCGGGTGCACCGCAACTACGTCGGCGCCATCGTCGAACGCGCCGAACGCGCCGAACGCACCCGCGAGGAGACCGCGGCCCGCCGGGTGGCCGAGGAACGGCTGCGCATCGCCCAGGACCTGCACGACCTGCTGGCGCACAGCATCACCCTCATCGGCGTGCAGACGTCGGTGGCCGCGCACCTGCTGGTCGCCGACCCCGACCGGCTGGACCGCACGGCGCTCGCCGACGCCCTCGACGGCATCGCGGGCACCTGCCGCGACGCGCGCGCCGAGCTGCGCACCACGCTGCAGGTGCTGCGCGCCGGCGATGCCGTGGAGGGCACCGGGCCGCCGCCCGGCCTGACGGGTCTGGACGACCTGGTCCAGGCGGCGCGGTCCGGCGGCGCGAAGGTGCACCTGGACGTCGCCGACGCCGCCCACGACGTGCCGCCGGGGGTGGGGGCGGCGGCGTACCGCATCGTGCAGCAGTCGCTGACCAACGCGGTGCAGCACGCCGGGTCCGCGGTGCAGGTCCGTATCGCCGTCGCGTACGACGAGGGGCCCGGCGCGCTGCGTATCGCCGTCGTCGACGACGGGCCCGAGAGCGGCGCTACGAACGGCGCCGCGAACGGCTCCGGGGCCGGCGCCGCGAACGGCTCCCGCGGCGGCGGCGCGGGGCTGGTGAAGCCCGCCGCCGCCGCACCGGCGGCGGCCGAACCCGCCCGCTCCGGCTACGGCCTCGTCGGCATGCGCGAGCGGGCCGGCAGCGTCGGCGGCACCCTCGAAGCGGCCCGCCGCACGGACGCCGCGGGCTTCGCGGTCACCGCCGTGCTGCCGTGCGCGGCGGCCGGGCCCGGCGACGGCGCCCGGGGCGCC
>NZ_BAAAPF010000160.1:0-15990 GCF_039531005.1 Streptomyces synnematoformans | reverse complement strand
GGACCGCCCGCGGCGCCCGCCGCACCCGCACCCGCCGCACCTGCACCGGCGCCGTACGCCGGGAACGCGGCCGTCTCCGCCTCCGGGTCGACGCCCGGGGCGTGCCCGGTCTCCTCGCCGGCCGGCTCCGGCCGCTCCGCGGTGACCAGCGCCGCGGCCAGCGCCAGCACCGCGAGCGCCTGCGCCACCCCGCTGAAGGCCCCCTCGTCCATGCGGACAGCCTCGCCCGCGCCGGTCAGCGCCGCAACACCCGCGCCGGCCATCGCCACCAGCGCCAGCGGCGCCAGCTGCCCGGCCGTGCTCCGCGCCAGCAGCGCCAGCGCCGGCACGATCAGCGCGTACGGCCCGGCCACCACGGCGACCACGGCGGTGAGCACCAGCGCGCCCAGCACCCAGCCCGGCGCCGGCGGCGCGGGCTGCGGGACGACGGCCTCGCGCCGCCCGGCGCGCACGAACCCGAGCCCGAGCAGCGCCAGGATCGCGGCGATGCCGGCGAAGATCCCGGCGTCGTACCAGACCGCAGGCTCGTACTCCAGCTTCACCTCGCCGGCGAGGTCCGACGGCACCAGGAAGCCCTGCTGCCAGCCGTCGAGCCGCACCGACTCCAGCTCCTCGCCGTCGAGGGTGGCCTTCCAGCCGTCGTTGTAGTTCTCGTACATCGTGAGGTACGTGTCCTCGCCCTCGCCGACCGTGACGGCGCGCTCGTCGCCCGCCCAGTCGGTGGCCTCCACCGTGCGGCTGTCCGCCGCCGCGGCCGGCTCGCCGCGGGTCAGCGTCAGGTCGGTGACCGCCAGCGGCCCGCCGTCGCCGGCGGCGACGGCGTGCCGGCCGTCGTCCAGCGGCAGCGGGGCCGCGGCCTCGCCGTCACCCGGGCACAGCTCGATGTCGACGGGCCGGCGGTCGACCAGGTCGCCCAGCGTGCCCTCGGCGCGGGTGTTGAGCAGCTGCCCGTCCACCGACACGGTCGGGCCGCGGCCGCACTCCAGCGTGAAGGGCTCGTCCTTGTCGACGGGCTCGGTGCGCAGGTCCTCCTCGGCGTCCTCGCCGAGCGCCGGGACGTAGACCTCGGTGAGGCCCACGGGCAGCTGCACGTCGCGGTCCGCGAACGGGTTGTGCACCGCCAGCGACTCGGTCTCGGTGACCTTGATGTCGAGCCGGTCGGTCATGACCGGCGGGATCCGCACCCAGCCGTTGTCGTCCACGCCGACGGTCTGCGCCCCGGTCGGGGTGCTGACCTCGACCTCGGTCGGCCGTGCCGACAGGCCGCCGGCCGGCGCGAGCACGAACTCGCTGATCTCCGCCTCCTCCGGCCAGGTCAGCGTGAGCGACTGGTCCGCGCCGGCGATCCAGGCCGTCGTCAGGTCCGTGTCGACCAGGTTGCGCGGGCTCAGCTGCGGGCTCAGCGGCAGCGTGGAGCCGGCGGTGACGTTGATCCGGTCCTCGTCCGCGGCGCCCAGCTCGTCCAGCAGCGCGTCGAGTTCCCCGCCCTGGACGGGCATGGCGCGCCCGGTGACGGTGTAGTCGCCCCGGCCGGACTCGAAGCGCCGCTGCAGGCCGGTCTCGGCCGCGGCGGGGTTGAGGCCGCCGAGGTCGCTGCCCCGGTGCAGGGAGATCTGCTCGGCGTCGGCCGTGACCTGCCGCGCGTCCGCGGGCAGCTGCAGCTGGCGGCGCACCGGCGAGACGCCGGGGATCTCGACCTCGGAGAAGCCGGCGCCGGCGAAGCCGGTGCGGTCGCCCTCGGTCTCGCGGATGGTGATCCGCAGCCACTCCGCCTGCCCCGCGGGCGCCTTGACGGTCTGCGTACGGCCGCCGGTCTGCAGCGTGCTGACCTCGCTGCCGCGCGCGGTCTCCACCTCGACCTCGACGGGCTCGGGGCGGATGCCGCCGCCGGGCAGCGGCGTCAGGTCGACCGTGCCCTCCAGGTTCGTGGGCTCGGTGAAGTCGATCTGCAGCCACTCGCCCGCGGAGGTGTCCGGGTTTCCCTCGGCCCAGCCGGTCTGCGGCACGCCGTCGAAGGCGTTCACCGGGTCGAACTGCGGCAGGTGGAACATCCAGTTGCCGCTGGTCGACGCGGTCACCTCGGCGGCCCCGTCGAGGACGGCGGTCGTCTGGTGCTCGACGCCCTTCTCCGGCAGGATCATCCGCGGCTCCTCGCCCGGGTCCTGCAGGCTCTCCGGCGGGTTCTTCCCGTCCTCGGTGTAGGTGTACGAGGTGTTGTTGTTGACCACGCCGAACCGGGTGTCGGCCCGGCGCAGCCCGTCCGCCTGCACCTTCACCGCCGGCTCGGCGACACCCGGGTGGGCGTCGCCGGCGAGCACCGCCGGCCGGCCCTGCCAGCCGGGGTCGGCGGACAGCGGCAGCAGCGACTCCGGGCCGCCGCTGAGGACGGCGGTGCCGGCGGCGTTGAGCGTGCCGGCCGGGCCCGGGCGCAGGTCCTCGCCGTCGGCCGGCTGGTAGATCTCCACCGCCCGCTGGCGCGAGTACAGCCCCTCGATCTGCAGCGGCGTGCCCTCCGGGATGCGCCCGCCGGTCAGCTCCGGGCCGAACTCGGCGACCTTCTCGTAACCGGACGACTCCAGCGTCTGCTTGACGGTGGTCGGCGGCACGTAGCCGACCTGGTCCGGGTCGAGGTCGTTGCGCACGACGACGTAGTGCAGACCCGCGCGGGCCAGGAACGGCTGCAGCCCCGGCACCTCGCCGCCGGTCATCAGCGCCTGGTCGACGGCGTCCATCGCGCGCCGCGAACCGGCCGTGCCGAACGGCACGTAGTCGCGCTGCGCCCAGCGGGACTCGGCGAGCACGTCCAGCGGCTGGTCGATGGGCTTGCCCCACTCGTACGTGCCGTGCGCGGTCGCCGGCACCACCAGGGCGCGGCTGTCGGGGGAGTACTCCTGAAGCCAGTCCGCCGTCTGCTCCCAGTGCCGGGGCAGCTTGTCGAACGCGCCCGGCTGCAGCACGTCGCCGTTGGCGTACGGCAGCAGCAGCCCCGGCAGCACCACGAGGGACGCGATCGCGGGCACCCACGCGCTGCGCCGCGGGGTGGCGCGGGTGCCGCGGCGCTCGGCGGCGACCGCGACGGCGTGCGTGAGGCCGAGGGCGAGCGCCAGCGCCAGCCCCGGCTGGAACTTGTAGATGTTGCGGAACGGGCTCAGCCAGCTGTCCAGCGCGTCCTGCACGCCGTCGGCGAACGGGGCGCCCAGCGCGCCGCCGTAGCCGGCCAGCGTGACCAGCGCGACGACCATGACGGTGAGCACCAGCCAGCGCCGCTCGGGCAGGTCGCGGCGGGCGAGGCCGGCGAGGCCGAGGCCGGCCGCGAGCGCGGAGGAGACGATCGGCAGCCAGCCGGTGGCCACGGTCCAGCCGCCGGGCAGCCACTCCTCGCCGAAGTTCAGGTACGCCACCCAGTTGCCGGTGCCGCGCAGCACCTCGGTCGCCGACATGGTGGTCGTGGTGTTCTGCGCGGTCTCGATGAACGGCAGGAAGTTCTCGCCGTACACGCCGAGCAGCAGCAGCGGCACGATCCACCACAGGCAGGCCAGGACCACCCCGGGCAGCCACCACGCCAGCAGCCTCGTGCGGCGCGGGCCGGTGCGGGTGCACACGTACAGCAGCGCGGGCAGCAGCGCGGCCAGCGTGGAGGCCGCGTTGACGCCGCCCATGAACGGGATGACCAGCGCCGAGCGGGCGGCGGCGACCCGCGGGGCCAGCCGCTCGTCGAGCAGCGGAAGCAGCACCCACGGCAGCACCGCGCCGGGCAGCGCGCCGGCGGAGGTGGAGCCGACGATGACGGTGAACACCGGCCACAGCGCGTACGCGGTGGCGCCCAGCAGCCGGGTGCCGGAGGTGCCGAAGCCCAGCCGCTCGGCCAGCCGCAGCGCGCCCCAGAACGCGGCGGTGACCACGAGCGACAGCCACAGCCGCTCGGCCAGCCACGTCGGGATCTGCAGCAGGTCGGTGAGCAGGTAGTACGGCAGCATCGGGAAGGCGTAGCCGAAGTACTGGTCGTGGATGCCGCCGAAGCCGTTCTGGTCGTGCCACAGCTCGCCCAGGTCCCCGGCGAACTTCCACGGGTCGGCCACCACGCCGAGCTTCGTCTCGAACGTCATCTTCCCCGCGGAGGGGATGAGCCAGGCGACGAACGCGAGCGCCCAGAAGCCGAGCGGCCAGCGCCAGCTGCGCCGGTTCCCGGGGGGCCGCGCCTCCGCCGGCCCCGCCGGGGGCGGTGGCGAGTAGGGCCGGCCGGGCGTGGCCGGCTGCGCGGGGAGGGTGGAGGTCATGGGCACCGCCGAAGTATGAGAAGAAGGTTCCAGGTGGCGAACTCGCGTACGCCGGGGACACGGACGACGGCCTCGGCGAGGAAGGGCCAGTAACGGGAGCGGGCCGCGACGACCTCGACGTCGTCCCGGGCCCGTACCGCCTTGAGCGTGGGGCCTATGTGGAGGGGGAAGAGGTTCTCGCCCAGGGTGTGCTTGGGGTCGCGTCCGGTGCGCCGCGTGTAGCGGCGGCGCGCCCGGTCCGCGCCCAGGTAGTGCCAGGGCGCCTGCTCGTGGCCGCCCCAGGGGGAGAGCCAGTTGGTGAACGCCACGTACAGCAGGCCGCCGGGTTTGGTGACCCGGATCAGCTCGCTGAGGAAGGTCTCGGGGTCGGCCACGTGCTCCAGCACGTTGGAGGAGAACGCGACGTCGGCGACGCCGTCGGCGAGCGGCAGCAGATAGCCGTCGGCCACCACGGCTCCGGTCTTCACGTCCGTCCCGCCGCCCGCTCCGGACATCTCGCCCGCGTCGCAGTCGAAGAGGTACGCCTCCGCGCCGCGGCTGCGGAACTCCTCCGTGAACCAGCCTCCGCCGCCGCCGACGTCGATGACGAGCCGGTCCCGGAGCGGGGTGATCCGCTCGACCTGGTCCGCCGCGTCCCGGGCCAGCAGGCTGTACGCGTGGGCGGGGTCCTGCTGCTCCTTCATGAAGGCGCGGAAGAGAGCGACCGACCGCCGCATGGAGGGGTCCCGCACGGCGCTCATCCCCCCCGCTTCCCGTGCTGTCCGGCGCGGGCCACCGCCTCGTCGGCGACGGCGCGGAAGTCGCGTACCGTCGCCGCCCAGCTGAGCCGGGCGGCGCGCTGCCGGGCCGCGGCGCCGAGCGCGGCCCGGCGCTCCTCGCTGAGCGCCAGCGCGCACCAGTGGGCGGCGAACGCGCTCTCGCCGCGGGCCAGCACGCCGGTGTCGCCGTCGCGTATGGAGTCGCGCAGGCCCGGGATGTCGAAGCCGATCGCGGGGGTGCCGCGCACCGCCGCCTCGGTCACCACCAGGCCCCAGCCTTCGACCAGCGAGGGGTGCAGCAGCAGCCAGGAGGAGGCGAGGAGGCGGTGCTTCTCGCCCTCGGAGACGTGGCCGGCGAACGTCACGCCCGGCCCGGCCATGGCCTCCAGCCGGCCGCGCTCGGGACCGGTGCCGACGATGACCAGCCGGCCGCCGGTGACCGGCCGCACCCGCTCCCACAGCCGCAGCAGGAGGTCGATGCGCTTGTACTCCACCAGCCGGCCCATCGCCAGGAACAGCGGTTCCGGCGACTTGGGGGGCAGTGGGCCGGGGTCCTCGACGCCGTTGTGCACCACCCGTATGCGCTTGGGGTCGACGCCTATGCCGCGCAGCGCGGCGGCCGTGGAGGAGGAGACCGCGACCAGCAGGTTGCCGCGGTGCGCGCCGGCGAGCGCCCAGTGCTCCAGGCGGCGGCCCAGCCGGGCCAGCGGCCCGGGGTAGCGCATCGACCACAGTTCGGTGTGCACGTGGTTGACCAGGCAGAGCGACGGGCCGCTGTGCCACAGCGGCGCCAGGTAGGGCATGCCGTTGCAGACCTCGACCAGCAGGTCGGTGCCGCCCACGTGGCGGGACAGCGCGCGGCGCGCGCGCAGGAAGTGCCCGGCGTCGCTGCCCGCGGAGACCACCCGGTAGTCGCGGTACGCGGCGGGGCCCCCGCAGACGAGGGTCACCTGGTGGCCGTGGGCGGTGAGGCCGCCGGCGAGCCGGTCCACGAGCAGTTCGGAGCCGCCGGCCGCGGGATTGCCGAGGTCGCGCCGGGCGAGGAAGGCGATGCGCCGGGCGGCGTGGGCCCCGGCGTCCCGGTCGGCGGGCGCGCGGGAGCCGGCGGTGCCGGCCGGCTGCGGGGGCGTACGCCGGAGCGCGTCCGCGTCCAGGGACGGGGGTACGTGCTGGGGCATCGTCGCTCCAACTCGTCTCAGGGTGCGGGCAGGTGGTTCAGGGCGGGCTTGGGCGGGAGTCTGGGGATCGTTCGTGGGGTGCGGCATGGCGGTCGGGGAGGGGTCGTAAGGCGAGGGGGTGACGGAGGCGCCGGCCGGGGGAAACCGGCGCCCCCGCCACGGGGTGGGGGGTGGGGGGCATCAGGCCGCGACCGGCTGGGGCGGGACCCCGTCGGGCTCCCGGTCGCGGTCCGGCTCGTCCGGCCGGCCGCGGCGGGCCAGCAGCACGGCGCCGGCGCCCGCGAGTACGAAGCCGGCCACGAGGGCGGCGACCGGCAGGGTCTCGCCGACCAGCTGCAGCCTGCTGCTGTCCTCGTCGGCGAGGTCCACCTGCTCCTGCTGGGTCTCCTCGGTGAACGCGATGCCGTCGCTGTGCAGCAGGGTGACCTCGTCGGTACCGCCGCCGGGCTGGCGCAGCGTCTTCTTCGGCGCGATGGAGGCGTAGATGATCCGGCCGGTGCGCTCGTCGGCGACCAGCTCGATCTTCTCGTTGGCGTACCACTCGTCGGCGAACACCTGGTCCTTGTCGGGCAGCCCGACCATGGCCCCGGGTACCTGCCGGGTGCCGGTCTTGACCGGCTCGACCTTGCCGGTGAAGGCGAGTCCGGTGTAGCCCTGGATCTCCTTCGTGCCGTCGTACCGCAGCGCCACGACGTCCTGGGCGGTGCTGTCCCACCAGCGGTAGGTGTGCTCCTTGTCGACGTCGAAGGGGAACTTCAGGTACGCGTCGCCGCCGAACCGGTTGCCGTCCACGCCGGTGTTCTCGTCGCAGCAGTGCTCCGGGAGGTTGGTCTCCCGGTCCATGACCCACCGCTCGGTGGTGAACTGGAACGCCTGGCGCGGATCGTCGATCTCCCTGGTCAGCGGGGTGTCGATGGCGGTGGCGGCGTCCCAGACGGCGGTGTCGTCGTCGCCGGCCGCGACGTCGCCCAGCACCCGCCGGACGATGGTGATCTCCTGGTTCTCGCGCTCCTTCTGCGCGTCGGCGTCGTAGAAGGTCCCGGTGCCCTCGTAGCGGGTCGTCGAGTCGATGTCGACGGGATTCAGCTTGGCCCGGGGCTCGACGTAGAACGCGAGCATGGGGGCGAGCACGAGCAGGAAGACGCCCAACCCCAACAGAACGAGGGACAGGGGTGACGCGGTACGGCGGCTCATGCTGCACTCCCGGCAGGGGCTGGTTTACGACGCTGGTTTGTCACCGCGGTGCAAGTTCTACGGGTCGGTAACGTACGGCTGTGCTTGACAGGGTGTCAATGCTGCTCCCACACTCAGCGTCCATGCAGAACCGACTGGTAGCCGCCGTGGTGACCAGCGTCGCCGCCGCCGCTCTCGCCGTGGGCGCAGCCTTCGGCATGGTGGCCGCGCTGACCGCCACGCCCGAGCAGCCCAACGTCCCGCTCATCAGCTTCGACGGCCGCTGACCTGGTACGAGTCCCCGTCGCGCCAAGGGCGCGGCGGGGGCTTTGCCATGCCCGCGCGGGCCCGGCCGCGGACGCCGGGACACGCCGCGACACGCCGTGGGGCAGATGGCGAAAAATTGTCGACCAGATGACAAGTAGTCACCGTCCGGTGGCGCGTCGCGGTGGTCTTCCGGCCCCCGGCGGCGCGGGCGGCGGGGCAGCGGAACCCCGGCGGAACCCCGGGGGACCCGGCGGAACTCAGCCGAACTCGGCCCACACGCACTTGTCGTTGCCGCGCGGCTCCACGCCCCACACGTCCGCCAGCCGGTCCACCAGCAGCAGGCCCCGGCCCGAGACGCCCGCCTCGCCCGGTTCGCGGCGGTGCGGCAGCGCGCTGGAGCGGTCCTCGACCTCGACGCGCAACCGGCGCCCCGGGCCGCTGAGCGGCCGGATCGTCACCGCCGCCGGGCCGTCCGTGTGCAGCAGCGCGTTGGTGATCAGCTCGTCGGAGACCAGCTCGATCTCGTCCGCGCGCTCCCCCGCGCCCCAGGAGCGCACCGCACCGCGGATCATGTGCCGGGCGGCGGACAGCGCGTCGGGGTCGGAGGGCGGGATGAACTGGCGCAGCCGGCCGCCGGGCTCTGCGGTGCCGCCCGCGGTGCGGCGGAGCATCACCAGCGCCATGTCGTCCTCGATGTCCCGCTCGTCCACCACGTCGCACAGCCGGTCGGACAGCTCCCCGATGTCGCGCGGTCCGGTGCGTACCAGCTCCGCCAGCTGCGCCAGGCCGTCGTGCAGGTCGGTGCCGGGCACCTCCACCAGGCCGTCGGTGCACATCAGCAGCGCGTCGCCGGGGTCGAGGGCCAGGGCCGTCACGGGGTAGTCCAGCGGGCCGAACGTCGCCGAGAGGCCGAGCGGCAGCCCGCCCGGCACGGGCAGCCAGCGGCAGCGGCCGTCGGCGTGCCGCACCAGCGGGTCGATGTGCCCGGCGCGGACCAGCCGCAGGGTGCCGGTGGCCAGGTCGATCTCGGCGTACGTGCAGGTCGCGAAGCGCTCGGTGTCCAGCTCGTGCAGGAACTCCGAGGCCCGGGCCATCACCGTGCCGGGCGCGTGCCCCTCGCCCGCGTACGCCCGCAGCACGATGCGCAGCTGCCCCATGACCGCGGCGGCCTGCGTGTCGTGGCCCTGCACGTCGCCGATGACAACGCCGACGCGACCGCCGGGCAGCGAGATCACGTCGTACCAGTCGCCGCCGATGTCCTGTCCCTCGTGCGCCGCCCGGTAGCGCACGGCGATCTCGGCACCGGGCACCTCGGGGATGCTGCGCGGGAGCATGGCCTGCTGCAGGTCCTCGGCCAGGTCGTGCTCGCGGTCGTGCAGCTTGGCGCGCTGCAGGCTCTGCCCGATGCCGCTGCTCAGCGCGACGAGCAGGTTGCGCTCCTCCGGCGAGAAGGCGGTCTTGCCGCGGTAGGACAGGCCCAGCGCGCCGATGACGCGCCCCTCGGCGATCAGCGGCAGGTACGCGGCGGAGTCGATGCCCATGGCCTCCGCGTACGGGTAGAGCCGCGGGTAGGCGGCGGCGAACTCGGCCCGGGAGAGCACCAGCCGCGGCTGGCCGGTGCGCACCACCTCGCTCAGCGGCAGCCCGGGGTCGTCGACCCGGGAGTACTCCGTCAGCGGCGCGTCCACCCCCTGGCCGCGGGCGACGATCGCGATCCGCCCGGCCTCCACCAGACCCAGGACCATGTTCACCGCGCCGAGCCGGGCCAGCCCCTCCGCGCCGCCGAGCACGTCGATCACGTCGGGCACGGTCCGGGCGTCGGCCAGCAGCGCCGTGGTCAGCTCCACGACGCTGGTCTGCCGGCGCCGCTCCCGGTCCAGCGCGAGCTGCTGCGCGGAGTAGTTCAGCTCCAGCGTGGCGTCGCGGACCATGCCGATGATGCGGTGGGCCGTGCCGTCGTCGTCGCGCAGGATGGTGCCCTGGGTGTGCGTCCAGCGGGTGGTGCCGTCGCGCAGCCGCACCTGCATGTAGGCGCCGTACGCCGGGCGGCCCTCCGCGATGGCCCCGCTCACCATGGCCTCCAGCCGCGCGCCCTCCTCGGCCGTCACGCGGCCCGCCAGGGTGCGGGGGTCGCCGTCGTACTCCTCCGGCCGCAGGTCGAACACCCGCAGCGCCCCGTCGTCCAGGTACATCTGCCCGGCGTCGAGGTCCCAGTCGAAGCTCCCCATGTGGTTGAGCTCCATGCTGAGGTCCGCGTGCGCGGGCCAGTCGCCTGCCTCCGGGGCCGGCGTCGCCGTGCCTCCCCGGTCGCTCATGCGGCTACTTTCGCACCTTTTGTACGAATATTCGAGTGGGCCGCCGGCCCGCTCGGCGCGGGACAAACGGGTGGCGCCGCCCGCGCCGCCCCGGCATCCTGACCCCATGCTGATCAGGGACGCCACCGCCGACGACTGGCCCGCCGTCTGGCCCTTCTTCCACCGGATCGTCGCCGCCGGCGAGACCTACGTCTACCCGCCGGACCTCAGCTCCGAGCAGGGGCGCGCGCTGTGGCTGCTGCCGCCACCGGACCGTACGACCGTCGCGATCGACGACGAGGGCCTGATCGTGGGCTCGGCGAAGATGAACACCAACCGCCCGGGCAACGGCGACCACGTCGCCAGCGCCAGCTACATGGTCGACCCGGACCGGCACGCGCGCGGCGTGGGCCGTGCGCTCTGCGAGGACTCGCTCCGCTGGGCCCGGGCGCGGGGCTTCCTGTCGATGGAGTTCAACGCGGTGACCGAGACCAACATCCACGCGGTCAAGCTCTACGAGTCCCTCGGCTTCCGCATCACCGGCACCCAGCCGCGCGCGTTCCGGCACCCGGCCGAGGGCCTGGTCGGCCTGCACTGCATGCACGTGGACCTCTGAACCCGCGGACACCGAATCCCCGCACCCCCCATTGCCCGTCGTGGACCCGGGCGTTACGCTGCGTTCGTCATTTCGATTGCTGATCGATATTTCGGATGACGGAGACGGTTCGAGGGGCGGCAGAGAGGGTGGGGAGCGCAATGGGGCGACTGGTACCGGCCGTGACGCGTGCGCTCGACATCCTGGAGCTGTTCCTCGACCGGGACACGACGCTCTCCGCGCCCGAGATCACCCGCAAGCTGGGCCTGCCCCGCACCACCGTGCACGAGCTGGTCACGACCCTGGCCGCCCGCTCCTACCTCAGCGCCGTCCCCGGCCAGCCCGGGCGCTACCGGCTGGGGGTGCGCACGTACCAGCTGGGTAGCACCTACGGCGAGCAGCTCGACCTGGCCGCCGAGGGCCGCGAGGTCGCCCGCGAGGTCGCCGAGACGTGCGACGAGACGGTGCACATCGCGATCCTGGAGGACACCGACGTCATCTACATCGCGAAGGTCGACAGCACCCGCGCGGTGCGGATGGTCTCCGCCGCCGGGCGCCGGCTGCCCGCGCACTGCACCGCCGTCGGCAAGATGCTGCTCGCCTCGCTGCCCGAGCAGGCCCTCGACGCCCGGCTGCCGGAGAGCCGCCCGCTGGCGGCGATGACGGACCGCAGCCTCACCTCCGTACGCGAGCTGCGCCACCACCTCGCCGCCGTCCGGGAGCGCGGCACCGCGGTCGAGGAGCGCGAGTCCAACCCCGACGTCAGCTGCGTGGCCGCGCCCGTGCACGACTCCGCGGGCCGGGTGGTCGCCGCGCTCAGCATCTCGGTGCCGATGATCCGCTGGAGCGCGGAGCGCCGGGACGAGCTGGCGGAGCTGGCCGCGAAGGGCGCGGGCCGGCTGTCCGAGCGCCTGGGCCACCGGGGCCCGGGACCGCTGACGACCCCCCGAGGAGCCAGGTGACGATGCTGGACGTGGCCGTACACACGCGCGCCGAGTTGGGCGAGGGGCCCACGTGGGACCCCGCGGCCGGCCGGCTGATCTGGGTGGACATCCTGGGCGCCCGCATCCACGGGTACGAACCCGCCACCGGCAGGCGCACCGTGCAGGCCACCGAGCAGCACGTCGGCGCCGCCAAGCCGCGCGCCGGCGGCGCCGGCTACGTGGTCAACCTGCGCGACGGCGTCGGGCTCTACGATGCGGACGGCGCGTTCCGCTGGCTCGTGCACGAGCCGGTCCCCGGCCGCCGCGGCAACGAGGCGATGGTGGCCCCCGACGGTGCCCTGTGGGCGGGCACCATGCGCTACGACGCCGCCCCCGGCGGCGGCACCCTGGCCCGGGTCACCGGCGACGGTGCGCAGACCGTCGTCCTGGACGACGTCGCCATCAGCAACGGCACCGGCTGGAGCCCGGACGGCCGGCTGATGTACTACGCCGACACCCCCACGGGCCGGATCGACGTCTTCGACACCGACGGCGCCGGGCTCGCCGGCCGGCGCCTCTTCGCCGCCGTCGAGGACACCCCGGGCACGCCCGACGGGCTCTGCGTCGACGCCGAGGGATACGTCTGGGTCGCGCTGTGGGACGGCGCCGCCGTCCGCCGCTACGCCCCCGACGGCGCCCTGGACCGCACGGTGGACGTGCCGGTGCGCCGCCCCACCTCCTGCGCGTTCGGCGGCCCGGAGCTGACCGACCTGTACGTCACCTCCTCGTCGCTGGACGACGCGCACCCGCTGGCGGGGTCGGTGCTGGTCCTGCCGGACGCGGGCCGCGGGCTGCCGCAGCCGCCGTTCGCGGGGTGAGCCCCCGCCGGCCCCGCGCCGGCACGTCCGCGCGCCGGCGGGTCAGCCCGGCTCGCGGATGTCCCGGCCGCTGAACCGCTGCCAGTAGCCCACGCAGGTGTCCCGCCAGTCGGCCGCGTCCGTCTCGTGGAGCGCCAGCTTGGCCTTGACCTCGGCGAAGCGGCGGGCGTCGATCCGGGACTCCAGGGAGTCCCAGGCCCGCCGCATCCCGCCGACGTACCGGACGCCCGAGTAGTAGTGGTGGACCAGCTCGTCCCAGAAGATCCTGCCGCTGCTCATGGGGTGGTCCCAGGGCACGTGGTGGAACCACATCATGAGGTTCTCGGGGACGGTCCCGATGTCCCCGTACCTGGCCGCCAGGACGGGGAAGTACTGGGCGGTGAGGTCGCTTCCGGTGGGGGAGCGGTCGTAGCCCAGGCCGACGCTGTCCGCCTGGTTGTAGTAGACGGGGTTCCAGTCCTCGCGCGGGAGGTGCGACTCCGAGGGGCCCGGGCCGTAGTGCACCCCGGCGGTGAACTGGTGCCCGATCCCGAGCGGGGTCTGGTAGCTCACCAGCGCCTCCCAGGAGCCCATCATCATGGAGACGATCACGTCGACCACCTCCCGGCTGTTCCCCCACGTCATCCGCACCCAGTCGGCGGCGATGTCCCCGGAGTCCAGCGTCCAGTCCCAGGCCTGGCGGCCGAAGGCGTACAGGTTGGCCTGGGAGAAGTGGTGCCCGGTCAGGTTGTCCGCGTTGCCGAGGTTGGCCACGCCGACGACGGCGGTGTCCGAGTGGTCCTGCGCCGTTCCGTCCACGACGTGGCCGACCAGGCGCTTGTCGAGCAGCTGACCCTGCTCGTCCGTGGCGTACGTGTCGGTCTTGAAGATCTCCTCCCACATGGGGGCCAGGAAGCAGAGCATCCGGTTCTGGCCGGTGTACTCCTGGGTGATCTGCAGCTCGATGGCCTGGTTGGTGTTCTCCATCCGGCCGAACATCGGGTGCACCGGCTCCCTCGCCTGGAAGTCCAGGGGGCCGTTCTTGGTCTGGAGGAACACGTTGTCCCGGAAGCGGCCGGTGCTGCCGTCGGGCTGGGGCTCGTCGTCGATGTGGCCGAACTCCAGGTAGGCCCGCTTCAGCCGGTCGCTGTCCACGTCGGGGTTGTAGACGAAGGTCCGCCAGTAGATCTTCAGGCCGAGGGGGGCCACGGCGGTCGCCATGCCGTTGGCGCCGTCGCCGTGGTCGTAGCCGAAGTCCTGGGGGCCCGGCTGGCCCTCGGAGTTGGCCTTGACGGTGAAGCCGACGAAGTCCGGTATGGACTCCTGTATCCGGCGGGCCCTGCGGGTCCACCAGTCCTGGAAGTCGGCGTCGGTGGGGGCCATCTGCTCCTCGGTGAGCGTGTCCGGCGCGAACCGGCTGTCCAGGGGTGCCGCGTACCTGATGGAGAGGGCGAGCCTGATCCCGTACGGCCGCAGCGCGTCGGCGAGGGCGGCCTCCTGCGCGATGTACTCGTCGGTGAGGTAGGAGTTGTCGGCGTTGACGTTGTTGATGGTGATGCCGGTGATGCCGACGGACGCCATCGCCCGCGCCGCCACGAGGTAGCGGTCGAGGACGACGGGCAGGTTCAGCGGGGCGCCGGCGCCGGTGGCGGCGAAGTTGAAGATCGCGCCGTTCTCCCCGTTCAGCCCGCCCGTTCCCGACTCGTCGTTGCCGGCGTACAGGCGCTCGGTGTCCCAGTAGTTCAGGTGGCGGTTGACGACCTTCGGGCTCTCGGCCAGGTCGAGGTCGGCAAGGGAGCGGTGCGTCTGGATGCGCCGCAGGAACGCGAACGTGCCGTACAGGGCGCCCACGTCGGTGCGGCCCGCGATGACGGTGAACGTCCGCCGCCCCTGCACGACCGACCGGAGGACGTAGCCGTCCCGGCCGACCCGCTCCAGGTCGCCGGCCGGGACGAGCCGGCGCACGGCCGGCGAACTCTCCCGGGTCCCCACGACCACGGCGCCGTCGGGCAGGGCGCGCCCCGGCCTGTGGACCACCCGCACCGGGCGGTCCAGCAGCCCGCCGAGCCCCCGGACCAGTTCCTCCCTGGCCGCCTCCAGGGTGGACGCCATCAGCCGCTCGGTCGATCCCGGGGCCATGCTCAGGTCCCGCGTGTGGCGGTAGGACTTGTTCCGTCCGGCGTTCTCCACGACGACGGCGGTGGCCTGGCACCGGTACCGCCGGAGCAGGTGCGGGTCGGCGACCGGCACGTAGCGCAGCCACATGGCCGAACCGTCGTAGTCGTCGTCCCGCCGCGCGGCGCTGCCGGCGGGGGTCTGCCCGGCCAGCGCCCTCGCGGTACCGCCCGCGCCGGCCCCCAGCGTCACCCCGGCGGTGACCGCACCCACGAAACCCCGTCGACTCACGGACATGATCCCGACCTGCCCCTCGCTCGCTCGGTTCGCCAAGAATTCTGTTCACGTACATGAACCCCGTCCGGGCGCGTCCGCCCGGACGGGGCGTGCCGGTCAGGCCGTCGTGCTGAACGTCGTCACGCTCTGCGCGGGAAGCGTCGCGGTGAAGGTGCCGTTCGACGCGCCGGCCGATCCCTGGGACGCCACGGTCCTGCTCGCGTCCGTCAGCCAGGACGAGACGCCGGACGCAGAGCTGTTCACGACGGAGAACTGCTGGCTCACGGCCGCCGTCCCCTTGTTGACCGCGACGATGACGACCGTGGCGCCGCCGAGGTACGCCGAGACGTAGACGTCCGGCGCCGGGTTCGCCGTCGCCTCGACCCGCACGTACCCGGGGCGTACGAACCGGGCGAAGTGCGCCATGGCGGCGCCGCGCTTGCTGATCCGGCCGTCCTCCCGCATGGGGCCGTAGTAGCGCCGGATGTACCACCAGACGTACGCCTGGAACTCGCCGTCCACCAGGGCGCGGTGGACGTGCTCGCCCACGTCGAGCGCCTGGGGCCACAGGTCCGCGGAGTCGGAGCTGTTGGGGTGGTAGACCTCGGTCATCCAGAGTTCCTTGCCCCCGCCCTTCTGCCGGAAGAGGGGGTAGGGGAAGTCCGCGAACGACGTGCCGTAGAGGTGGGCCCCGAGGATGTCCACGTTGGCGAGCGCCGCGGGGTCGTTGAGGATCGGGTCCGACATCTCCTTCCGGTACTGGAAGGACTCGGGCGCGATGACCCGGGTGCCGATCGAGCCGGCGTTCTCCCGCAGGAACCGGACCATCTCGGCGGGGGTCCACCAGGTCCAGTCGTGCGCGTAGTCGGGCTCGTTCTGCACCGATATGCCGTACAGGTCCACCCCGTTGTTCCGCAGGTGCGCGCGGAAGTCCTCCAGGTGCCGGGCGTAGGCGCCGTACATGTCGTACCGCAGGCGCCTCGCGTCGGTCTGGTTGCCGCGGACGAAGGTCTCGACCATGTGGGCGGGGGGATTCCAGGGCGACGCGATGACGGTCGCGCCGAGTTCGGCGGCGCGCCTCGCCGTCGCCGCGTCGCGGCTCCAGTCCGCCTGGTTCTCGGGGACGGGGATGCGCAGCACGGAGAAGCCCAGCCGCCCGTCGCCGACGCCGAAGGCCGTGTCCCGCTGGGCGGCCGTCAGGTCCCCGATCCAGGCCGTGTGGTTCATGCCGCCGAAGCCCCGGATCGTCTGCCGCCGCGCCGACGGGTCGACGACCG
>NZ_BAAAPF010000159.1:0-16061 GCF_039531005.1 Streptomyces synnematoformans | reverse complement strand
CCCGCCGCGCCGCTCCCGGCCCCGCCGCCGTCCGGGGCGCGGCCGTGGCGCGGATGGCCCGCCGCGAGGCCGGCCTCCTCCTGGTCACCGCGCCGGCGGAACTGCCCGACGTCCGGCTGAAGGTCGTGCCCTGTCCGGAGCACCCGGCCGCCGACCCCGCCCTGCCCGTCCGCGACCTGCCGGTGCGCTGGCTCGGCGAGCACCTGAGCGAGGCCGCCGGCGACTCCGCGCTCGTCGTCCTCGCCTGCGAGCGCCTCGAACCCCGCCCGCTCGCCGTCCTCGCCGCCCTCGGCGACGGCGGCTGGAAGGGCACCGTCGAGACCGGCGCCGCCACCGCCGCCCAGCTGCGTGCCGCGGGGCTGCGCGGCGCGGCGCTGACCGCGGCGCTGGACGACGCCGAGCGCCGGTTCACCGCCGGTGACGGCGCCGTCGTCACCCTCCCGGCGGCCTGCCGCGCCGCCGGCGGCACCCCGCGCCGGCTCTGGCCGCACGACGACCCGGAGCTGTCCGCGGACGACGACCTCTACGCGCGGCTGCGGCTGCGGTTCGTGCGGGAGACCGCGCTGTAACGCGGTAGCGCGCGCGGCACAGGTCCGGCCACCTCCCGGGGGCGGCCGGAGCCCGGTTGACCACCGGTGCTCCGGCCGCCCTTCCGGGTTTCCGCGCTGCGTCGTCCGAGGGAAATCCATGTTTCGGCTCTTGACGCCCTCAGGGTGGCGTGCCTAACGTGCTTGATAACACATTCTTAGACAGTGATAACCCGATCGTCCAACTCCGGTGTCGCTCCGATGCGCGGATAGGAGCTTTCCATGGAATCCATGGGGATTTCAGCGCAGGGTATCGCAATGCGTTTCGCTCGGCGCGAGCAGGAACAGACGGTTCTGGAGAACCTGGACCTCGACATCACCCCCGGCAGCTTTGTCACGCTGCTCGGCCCCTCCGGGTGCGGCAAGAGCACGCTGCTGAAGATTCTCGGCGGAATTCTCGAACCCACCCGGGGCACGGTGCGGATCGGCGGGCAGCCGGCCGCCGACGCGGTCAAGGGCCGCGTCATCGGCCTCGTACCGCAGCGGCCGGCGCTGCTGCCGTGGAAGTCCGCGCTGCAGAACGCGAGCATGCTGCGGCAGATCGCCGCGGGCGAGCGCGCGGCCGAGGCCGCCCCGGCGGCGCGGCGGGCGCTGGAGCTGGTCGGCCTGAGCGCGGCGGAGGACAAGCTGCCGCACGAGCTGTCCGGCGGCATGGCGCAGCGCGTGTCCCTCGCCCGCGCGCTGGCCATGGACCCGGCCATCCTGCTGATGGACGAGCCCTTCGGCGCGCTGGACGCCATCACCCGGGACGAGATGAACCTCAAGCTCGCCGAGATCTGGGCGACGACCGGCAAGACCGTCGTCTTCGTCACCCACTCCATCTCCGAGGCGGTCTTCCTCTCCGACACCGTGCACGTGATGGGCCTGGACCGGGGCCGCTTCCTGGAGAGCCTGGACGTCGCCCTGCCCCGGCCGCGTACCCGCGAGGTGCTCGACGAGCCGGTGTTCACCGAGTACACGGGGCGGCTGCGCGGCCACCTGGAACCGAAAGCGACGGTCTGACATGGTGCTCGCACAGGACGACGTGAAGAAGCCGGCCGGGCGGCGTCCGGGCGGCGGCCCGGCCCGCGGCGGCGCGGTGCGCTCCTGGCTCCGGCGCGTATGGCCCAGTTTCGCCGTGTTCGTCGCCGCCTTCGTGCTCTGGGAACTGGCCGTCGAGGTCTTCGGCATCTCCAGCTTCGAGCTGGCCAAGCCGAGCGAGTTCCTCGCCGAGATGTGGCGCTCGCGCGACATGCTCGGGGAGGCCGCCTGGGTCACCACCCAGGAGATCCTCTACGGCTTCCTCCTCAGCTTCGCCATAGGCGTGCTGCTCGCCGTGCTCATCGTCCGCTTCGGCTGGCTGGAGCGCGCGCTGTACCCGCTGATCGTGCTCTTCCAGGTCGTCCCCAAGGTCGCCCTGGCGCCGATCTTCATCCTCTGGTTCGGCTACGGCCTCGCGCCGAAGCTGCTGCTCATCGTGGTGATCACGTTCTTCCCGATCACCCTCAACACGATCGTCGGCCTCAAGGCCGTCGACCAGGACCTGCTGCTGCTCATGCGGTCGGTGGGCTCGTCGCGGAACCAGATCCTCACCCGTATCCGGATCCCCACCTCGCTGCCGTACCTCTTCGCGGGCATGCGCATCGCGATCACCCTCGCCGTCATCGGCGCGGTCGTCGCGGAGTTCGCCGGCGCGGAGAACGGCCTCGGCTATCTCATCCAGTTCGCCTCGACACAGCTGGACACCCCGCTCATGTTCGCGGCCCTGACCCTCGTGTCCCTGCTCGGCCTGATCCTTTATTACGGGATGTCGCTGCTGGAGTTCGTGCTCCGCAAACGCTTCCCGCACATCACGGCCGACACCACCCGTTGAATCCGGCAAGGCATTCTCTCCTGCACTAGGAGCCCAACATGTTCCCCTCCGGAAAGAAATTCAGGCAGAGTAGGAAAACCGCCGCCGGTATCGCGGGCGCGACCACCGCGGCGCTGATTCTCGCGGGCTGCGGCGGCGACTCGGGCGACGACTCCGGCGACGGCGGACTCGACCAGGTCAGCGTGCAGCTCGACTACCAAGTCCGCGGCAACCACGGCATGTTCTACGTCGCCGACGAACTCGGCTACTTCGAGGACGAGGGCATCGACGTCGAGGACATCAAGACCGGCACCGGGTCGCCGGACGCGCTGCGCATCGTCGGCACCGGGCGCGCCGACTTCGGCTTCGGCGACCTGCCGTCGCTCGTCACCGCGCGCTCCCAGGACGTGCCCGTCACCGCCCTGGCCGCCGTCAACCAGACCTCGCCGCTGGCCATGTGCACGGTGAAGGACGAGAACCGGCTGCGGTCCATCGACGACCTGAAGGGCATGACCGCCGGCATCCACGCCGCGGGCTCGACGTTCATCTTCTACCAGGCGCTGCTCGCGGCCAACGGCATGGACCGCGACGACCTCAAGGAGGTCAGCGTCACGCCGCCGTACGAGAACTACCTGATCCAGGGCAAGGTCGACACCGTCCCCTGCTACATCGACGCCGAGGTCCCGCAGCTGGAGGACGCCGCCGGCGGCCCGGGCTCCCTCGACGTCCTGCTGGGCTCCGAGCACGGCTTCGAGGGCTACGGCTCCGGCCTGTTCACCAGCGACGAGATGGTGGAGAACGACCCCGACCTGGTGCAGCGCTTCACCAACGCCTACCTCAAGGCCTTCGACTACGTGCAGCAGAACCCGGAGAAGACCGCCGAGATCCTCGCCGGGTCGTCCCCGGAGCTGCGCGACAAGGCCGACCTGTTCGAGCGGCAGCTGCAGGCCGACATCGACCACACCTTCACCAGCGACGTCACCGACGAGCACGGCCTCGGGGCGATGGACAGGCAGGTGTGGCAGGCGACCATCGACACCCTCGACCACCAGGACGTGCTCAAGGGCGGCGCCCCCGACGTCCAGGACGTCTACGAGGAGAAGTTCGTCGAGAAGGCCGCGCAGGCCGGCGCCGGCTCCGGTGCCGGGAACGACGCCGGCAACTGAAGGCGCAGCCGGCCGCCTCCGGGCGGCCGGCCCGACGAGTGAGAGCGGAGCTATGGAAACCACGGTTGACAGGCGCGGGCGCCACGCGGAGGTCTCCGGCGCGGGGTTCGCGGGGCTGACCGCGGCCGCGGCGCTCGCCCGGCGCGGGTGGTCGGTGCGGGTGCACGAGAAGGGGACGGAGCTGCGCGAGCAGGGGGCCGGCATCGTCCTGTGGCACAACAGCCTCAAGGTGCTCAAGGCGATCGGCGTGTACGAGGCGGTGCTGGCCGGCTCGATGACGCCGCCGTACTACGAGACCCGCTTCCAGCACGCCACCGTGTCCCACGAGGACTTCGGCGGCCTGCCCTGGCGCACGATGACCCGGCCGTACCTGCACAGGTGCCTGCTGGACGCCGCACTCGCCGCCGGCGTGGAGATCCGTACCGGCTCCGAGGTGGTCGCGGCCGACCCCCGCGGCCGGGTCACCCTGGCCTCCGGCGAGACCCTGCACGCCGACCTCGTCGTGGGCGCGGACGGGGTGAAGTCGAAGGTCCGGGACTCCATAGGCTTCGAGCAGGAGCGCTGGAAGTCCCGCGACGGGATCACCCGCTTCCTCGTGCCGCGCCACCGGGCCGAACTCGGGCCCGGCGAGTGGGACAACGTCATCGACTTCTGGAACCTCGAACCCCGCTATCTGCGCGTGCTCTACGTGCCCTGCAACGACCGCGAGCTGTACCTCGCCCTCGGCGCGCCCCGCGCCGACGAGCAGGGCAGCCGCACCCCCATCGACCTGGACCTGTGGACGTCCGCGTACCCCGAGCTGACCCCGGTCCTGCGGGCCGCCGCGACCGCCGCGGACCCCCGGTACTACGGCTACGAGACCACCTCCGTCGCCGAGTGGCGCCGCGGCGCCGTCGCCCTCGTCGGCGACGCCGCCCACGCCATGCCCCCCGCGCTCGCCCAGGGCGCCGGCTGCGCGATGGCCAACGCGTACACCCTCGCGGTCGCCGCCACCGAGGCCGACGACGGCGACGTCGAAGCGGCCCTGGTCCGCTGGGAGGAGCTGGAGCGGCCCGTCACGGACCGCTGCCAGCGCCGCTCCGCCGACTTCGCCGCCACCCGGTCGATGTCCGAGGGCAACCAGTTCACGCTCGAGAACCTCGAAACCGCCCTGTACGACCCGACCAACCCCAACCGGCACGCGCTGTCCGTCGGGCAGAGCTGAGCGGCTCCGCCTCCGGGCCCACGGCCCCCGGCGGCCGCACCGGCACCGGACTCCACCGAGACCACTGAGGAGAGGAACCTGATGACCCCCGAGGAGCAGGTGACGAAGGACTACCAGGTGCGGCGCTGGGTCGGCCTGGTCGAGGAGACGCTGCACGAGAACGGCCCGGTCGCCGCGCGGCCGCTGCTCAAGGCCGTCTGCGGCGTCGTCATCAGGAACCCGTTCGCCGGCCGCTACGCCGACGACCTGTCCGCGCTCACCGCGCCGAGCGCCGCGCTGGGGACGGCGCTCGGCCGGCGGGCCGCGGCGCTGCTCGGCGGCGCCGAGGTGGAGAGCTACGGCAAGGGCGGGCTGGCCGGGCTGGCCGGCGAGCAGGAGCACGTCGTCGCCTGCGTCACCACCGTCTTCGGCAACGCGCTGCGCGAGGCCGTCGGCGGCGGGGCGGCGTGGATCTCCTCGGCCACCAAGACCGCGGCCGCCGGCGCGAGCCTCGACATCCCGCTGGCGTACAAGGACGAGGTGTACGTCCGCTCCCACTACGACGCCGTCACCGTCTCCGTGCCCGACGTGCCGCGCCCCGACGAGCTGTTCGTCTGCGTGGCCGTCGCCAGCGGCGGCCGGGTGCACGAGCGCGTCGGCGGCCTGACCGTGACCGAGGCCCGCGCGCAGGCCGCGTCCGGGTCCGCCCGGTGACCAGGAGGTATCCCATGCAGACCAGCGATGCGCGGTACTCCCAGGACGACTCCGTCGCCAACGTGCTCGACAACCTCGCCAGGGCCCACCGGATCCTGGAGATGGAGGGCCACGGCGACATGTCCATGGGCCACCTGTCGTACCGCGACCCGCACGGCCGCGGGCTGTGGCTCAAGCGCGGCAACCTCGGCATGGAGGAGGTACACGCCGGCGACTACATCCTCATCGACTTCGACGGCAACGTGCTGGAGGGCCAGGGACTGCGCCACCTCGAATGGCCGCTGCACGCCGAGATCATGCTCGCCCGGCCCGACGTCCACGTCGTCGGCCACTCGCACCCCTTCCAGGCCACGGTCTTCGGCGCCGGCCGCGCGCGGATCGAGCCGGTGAACAACCACGGCGTGTGGTTCGCCGAGCACGGCGTCCCGCGCTTCGACTCGACCAGCCACATCATCACCACCCAGGAGCTGGGCAAGGCGCTGGCCCGCGTCCTCGGCGACGCCGACGCCGTGCTCCAGGCCAACCACGGCGCCTCGTTCGTCGGCCGCAACGTCCGCGACGCGACGCTCGCCGGGATCTTCCTGGAGAAGGCCGCGGCCTTCCAGCTCACCCTGGCCGCCTCCGGCCTGCCGTACGACTTGCCGGACGCCGACGAGAGCGTCGAGAAGAACCGCCGCATCTACCCCGAGCGGGCCCGCGACAACTACTGGATGTACTTCAACCGCAAGCTCGACCGGCTCGAAGCCGCCCGCTGACCCCGCCGGCCCGCCGCAGCACGAAAGGAACCACCGTGAGCATTCCCACCACCAGCACCGTCCTCGGTTCGGGGAGCATGGGGCCCGGCATCGCCGCGCTGCTCGCCCGCTACGGATCCGGCGTACGGCTCCACGACGTCAGCGAGGAGGCCCTGGCGCGGGCGGAGGGGACCTGCGCCGGCGTCGTCGCGCACCTCGACCGCCTCGACGTGCCCGTGACACCCGGCGGCTCCGTCACCTTCGAACGCGACCAGGCCAAGGCGCTCGACGGCGCCGACCTCGTCATCGAGGCGGTGCCGGAGCAGCTGGAGCTGAAGAAGACGGTGCTCGCCCAGGTCGAGGCCGCGGTGCGGGACGACGCGATCATCGCGACGAACACCTCCGGCATCCCGATCTCCGACATGGCGGTGGACATGGCCCACCCCGAACGCCTCATCGGCATGCACTGGTCCAACCCGCCGCACCTCATCCCGATGATCGAGATCGTCCGGGGGGAACGCACCGGCGCCGCCGTCGAGGAGCAGCTCGTCGGCATCGTCGAGGCGTTCGGCTACGAGGCCGTGGTCGAGAAGGAGGTGCCCGGCTTCGTCGAGAACCGCGTGCTCTACGCGGTGCTGCGGGAATGCATGGCCCTCGTCGAGGAGGGCGTGGTCTCCCAGCGGGACCTGGACACCGTCGTGAAGTGGGGCGTCGGCTACAAGCTCGCCGTCATCGGCCCGATGCGGCTGGTCGACATGGCGGGCCTGGACATCTACCAGGCCGTCGGCTCCTACCTCAACCGCGACCTGTCCACCGAGTCCGGCGTCTCCTCCCTGGTCACCGAGCTGACCGCCGAGGGCAGGCTGGGCATGAAGACGGGCGGCGGCCTGTACGAGTACGGCGAGGGCGAAGTCGCCGCCAAGCGCGCCGACATCGTCGACGGCCTGGTGAGCGTCCGCAAGGCGCTCTCCGCGATCAAGCCGGTGTGAGCGGGCGGAGCCGACCGTGACCCACCGGCCCCAGCCGCCCGACCCGGCGCCGCACGCACCGCCCGACGCACCGCCGGACCTCGCGTACGTGCGCGCCGGGGAGGTCGAGCTGTGCGTACGCGACGCCGGGGCCGGCCCGGCTGTCGTGCTGCTGCACGGCACCACCGCCAGCCTCGGGGTCTGGGACGCCGTGGTGGCCCGGCTCGGCGACGCGGTGCGGACCGTGGCCGTCGACCAGCGCGGCCACGGCCGCAGCGGCAAGCCCGCCGACGGCTGCACCGCCGCCGCATACACCGCAGCCGCGTACACCGCCGACGTGCTCGCGCTGATCCGCGCGCTGGACTGCGGCCCGGTGGTGGCCGTCGGGCACTCCCTCGGCGCCCGCAACGCCGTGGTGCTCGCCGCCGAGCACCCCGAGGTGGTCGCCGGCGTCGTCGCGGTGGACTACACCCCGTACGTCGAGCCGGCCGTGCTCGACGCGCTGGAGACCCGGGTGCGCGGCGGCGACCGCACCTTCGCCTCGGCGCCGGACGTCGAGGCGTACCTGCGCGAGCGCGACCCGCTGCTGCCCGCGGACGCCGTCCGCCGCCGGCGCCGCTACGGCTACGCCCCGGCCGGCGCCGGCCCGGAGCTGCGCCCGCTCGCCGACCCCGGCGCCATGGCCCGCACCGTCGACGGCCTGCGGCACGACTTCGCCGCGGCGGCCGGCGCCGTCGACGTCCCCGTCACCCTGCTGCGCGGCGAGCACAGCGCGATCGTCTCCCCGCGGGCCTTCGCCGCGACCCGCGAACTGCGCCCCGACTTCCGCGCCGTACAGCTCCCCGGGCTCGACCACTACGTGCCCGAGGAGGACCCGCAGACCGTCGCGGACGAGATCGTCCGCATGCTCGACCGTACGACGGGCCGACCCCGCCCGCGTACCGCCACCGAGAGGACCGAAGAGACATGCCCGTGAACATCAAGGACCTCGCCGTCGCCGTCCGCGGCCTCGGCCCGGGCGAGCGCATCCCGGACCGGCACGCCGCCGACCACGGCAACACGGCCCCCGAGGTCGAGATCACCGGAGTCCCCGCCGGCACGGCCGAACTGGCGCTGATCGTCCACGACCCCGACGCGCCGCTGTCGCACGGCTTCACCCACTGGGTGGTCTACGGCATCGACCCGGCCGCGCCCGCCGTGCCCTCCGCGGGTGCGGCGAACCCGGCGGGCACCGTCCGCGAGGGCCCCAACTCCCTTGGCGACAGGGCGTACACCGGACCCCAGCCGCCCCCGGGGCACGGCACCCATCACTACTATTTCTGGGTCTACGCCCTCGACACCCCGGTCGCGGGCGAGCCGTCGCGCGAGGAGTTCCTGAGCACGTACGGCGACCGCGTCATCGAGCAGAACCGGCTCGTCGGCACGTACTCCGCCTGACGCGCCCCGGGGCCACACCACGAGTACAGAAGGGCGAGCGCATCGTGTCAGAAGGGCGGGAGCGGACCCCCGGCGTGGACAGCGCCAGGAGGGTGCTGAAGATCCTTCTCCTCTTCACGGAGAAGGGGCCGGAGCTGAGCGTGGAGGAGATCGCGCACTCCGTCGGGATCTCGGTGCCCTCCGCCTACCGGTTCGTCTCGCTGCTGCGCGAGATGGACATGGTGGAGGACAACGGCGGCGGCACCTACGTGCTCTCCCCGCGGATCTTCCTGCTGGCCCGCAGCGCGGAGCAGGCGTTCCCGGTCTCCCGGGTGCTCCGCCCGCTCGTCGAGCGGCTGTCGAAGGAGACCGGCGAGGCCGCCCTCGTGATCCGGCGCGTGGGCGACTTCGCGACCTGCGTGGAGATGAGCCACCCCGAGCACACGATCCGGCTGTCGTTCGAGCCGGGCCAGATCATGAGCCTGCACCGCGGCGCCGGGCCCAAGGTGCTGCTCGCCGCGATGGGCGAGGAGTGGGCCCGGCACTACTTCGAGCGGCTGCGCCCCGCGCCGTCGCCCGCGGAGCGGGACTCGGTGCTGGCCGAGGTGCAGGCCGTCGCCGCGCAGGGGTGGTCCAAGAGCGAGGCGGAGGTCGACGAGGGCGTGTGGGCGGTGGCCGCGCCGATCGGGGTGGGCGAGAAGGTGGTCGCCGCGGTCACGGTCGCCGGGCCGCACTTCCGTATCGACGACGAGCGCGCCGGGCACATCACCGAGCGGGTCGTGGCGGCCGCGGCGGAGCTGTCCGACTCGCTGAGCACCTGGCGGCGCTAGGGCCTGTGCCCTGGGGCGGCCCCGGGGGGTGCCACCGGCAGCCTTGCGTGGCGCGGTGGCACCCCCCGGGGCCGGCCGGCCGTCAGTCGCCGGACACGGTCCCCATGAGGGCGGTGAACTGCGTGGGGCCGGCGTCGAAGCCGCGCACCGCGGGGCGGAACCGCCAGCTGCCGGAGTCCCCGCGGACGAACTCCGCGACGGTGGCGGCGGTGGCGTCGGCGACCCCGGCGAAGTCGTCGGCGGCCAGCTCGACGTGGTCCTCGCGGACCTGCACGCCGGTCGCCGCCACCTCGCCGAAGGTCAGCCGGCCGGAGCCCTGCTGGATCGCGACGCCGACGACGACGCGGGCGTACGCGGCCGAGATGCGCGCGAACTCCAGCGTCAGCACCTCGTCGGCGCCGAAGCCCTGGCCGGTGTGGCTGTGCCGCTGCAGGGTGATGGTGCCGTCGGGGGAGCGGCTGTCGAAGTGGACCAGGTAGGCCGGCTCGCCCCGCGGGTCGTCGGCGCTGTACGTCGCCGCCACGAGGTCCAGGTCGTGAGGCGGCGCACCGAGGGGACTGGGGTCCCACCTCAGCGCGATCTCGACCTTGCCGACACCCCTGTTGAAACCGGTCACCGGGCTCCCCTCTCCCGTACGTGCGCGTGCTTCCGCGTGCTCCCGACGCAACTGCCCGGCGCGGTGCGCCGGTTGCCCCCATCGTGTCACGTCCCGCCCGGGGCGGGAGCGGCGCACGGGGAGCGCGGGGCGGCACGTGGGCGGGCGGGAGCGCCCGGCCGTGCGGAGCGCCCGCGGCCGTACGGACGGGCTTGCGCCGCGGTTACACCAGAGGACCGGTCCACTGGCGCCGCGGCGCCCGTTTGACCGCGGGTGTGCGGCACGTCACGCTCGGGCCGTCCGCCACACGTGTCCCCCCGGCGGGCTCTCGGCACCCGTACGACACCCCCACAGGCACAGGGACTGTCATGTACGGGCCAATCGAAGGGAGCTCGAACACATGGCATGCAGTACGAACTACCTCTGGCGCGGCGAGGCCACCTGGTTCTGCTGCGGCGCGGCCTGGGGCCCCTGCGGCTCCGCCGGCGGCGGCGCCTGCGGCAACTGCCGCTCCGCCTCGAACCACGGCGCCTGGCCGAACGCGTCCGCGGCGTGCTGGGACATCACCCGGCCCGACCTGTGCGGCGAGGGCAACCTGCCGCGCCGCGGCTGCGGCTCCGTCATGCGCGTCGTCCAGCAGTGCTCCCGGGCGGCCGTCTGCATCACCATCACGGACTGCGGGCCGCGCACCAAGAGCTTCTGCGGCGAGGCGACCTGCTGCGACGGCGTCTGCCGCACCAACCGCATCCTCGACCTGACGCCCGCGGCGTACTCCCAGATCGCCAGCCTCAGCTCCGGCAAGACCGGCGTCTGGATCTACGAGTGAAGGAGGCGCGGCCATGAACGACGCAACGGGCTCGACGTTCGACCGGCGGCGCTTCCTGTCCGCCACCGCACTGGGCGGCGCCACCGTCGTCGGCGCCACGGCGCTCGGCGCCGTGGACCCCGACGCCGCGTTCGCGGCGCCCACCCCGCCGCTCGACCCGGCGGTCGCGGACACCTCGTTCGCCGAAGGGCTGATCACCGGCATCGAGGGCGGCACCCTGCTGCACGTCGCCGGCTCGTACGGCGAACGGCACCGCATCCAGCTCACCAACGCCACCAGCATCTGGAAGCTGCACCCCACCACCGCCGCCGACATCGAGACCGGCGACGGGCTCTACGCCCGCGGCCTGGAGATGCCGGACGGCACCGTCGCCGCCGACGCGGTCTGGGTGAACATCGTCAACCTCGACGTCACCGTCCGCGGCATCGGCAAGGACCGGCTGGCCCTCGGCTACCACGGCGGCGAGCTGATCGGCCGCATCGTCCCGGGCCGCTCCACCGCCTCGTACGCCGGCGCCGCGCTCACCGACGACCTGTCGGGGCTGCGCATGGGCCAGCAGGCGCTGGTGCTCGGCGCCTGGCGCCCCAAGGACGGGTCGGTCGACATCGCCAGGATCACGGTCGGGCACTGACGGCCGGGACCGCTTCGAGGACGGAGGCAGCATGATCGCACTGCTGGTCGGCGGCGTGCTCGGCTGGACCGGAGGCACCAAGCTGTTCGGACGCAACACCCGGGCGCAGGCGGCGGACACCGTGCTGGAGCGCCGGCTCGGCGGGCTGCCGCGCGCCACGGTCGCGCTGCGCGCGGTCGGGGCGGCGGAGCTGCTCGTCGCGCTCGTGCTGGTGGCGCTGCCGTGGCCGCTGGTCACCGGGGCGGCCGCGGCGCTCGCGGGCGCGGGCTTCGCGGCGTACCTCGGGTACGCCAGGGCCACCGCGCCCGACGCGTCCTGCGGCTGCACCGCGCGGGACAAGGCGCCCATCGGCGTACGGGCCTTCGCCAGGGCCGGCTTCGTGCTGGCCGGCGGGGCGGTCGTGCTGGCCGACGGCCTCGCGGCCGGCGGTGTGCCGGCGGCGGCCGGCGGGCCGTGGTGGGAGGCGCTGCGGGACCGGCCGAGCGCGGCGCTGGCGTGGCTGCCCTTCGGCGACCCCGACCGCTCCGTCCGGCTGCCGCTGCGCAGGCTGCGGCTGCGGCTGTTCGGCCACCCGCTGCACGCCGGGGCGGGCCGGGCCGGCGACCCCGCGGCGGTGCCCGTCGAGGGCTCCGTCGAGCTGGTGGAACGCTCCCTGGCGTGGCAGACGGTGAGCCACGTCGTCCGCTCCGGGCTGCGCGAGCACTGGGACGAGGACGGCTGGCGCTTCCTGCGCTACACCGGTCTGCACGGGACCGCCGAGGGCCCCGGCCGGCCGGTGTCCGTGGTCTTCGCGATGGACGCGAAGGCGGGGCTGGACAGCCCGCGGCCGCCGGTGATCCGCGTCGGGGTCGTCGACGAGGAGACCGGCGCGCGCGTGGACGTCGCCGCGGGTGCCGCCGGCCGGGAGCGTCCCGGCGCGCTGCTCGGCGAAGGCGTCTGAGCGCGGTGCCCGGGGCCCGTACGCCGCCGTGTGACGGGCTCCGGGCACCGCCGCGGACGTCCCGTCACACGGCGGCGTCGGTGCCGGCGGCGGCCCCGGCGCCGGCCGGCAGGCTGTAGGCGTCCGCGATCAGCTCGTACGAGCGCAGCCGCGCCTGCGGCCCGTGCACGTTCGTGGTGAGCATCAGCTCGTCGGCGCCCGTGCGCTTCTGCAGGTCGCCCAGGCCGGTGCAGACCTCGTCCGGGGTGCCGTGCACCACGTTGCCGGTCCACGAGTCGGTGAACTCCCGCTCCAGCGGGCTGAACTCGTACCGTTCCGCCTCTTCGGGCGACGGCACCAGACCGGGCCGGCCGGTGCGCAGCCGCAGCATGCTCAGCGCGCCGGCGGTGACCTGCCGCCGCGCCTCCCGCGCGTCCTCGGCCGCCAGCACCGAGACGCCGATCAGCGCGTACGGGGCCGGCAGCACGGCCGACGGCTGGAACGCCTCGCGGTACAGCTCCAGCGCGGGCCCGGTGTGCTGCGCGGCGAAGTGGTGCGCGAAGGCGAACGGGAGGCCCAGCTCCGCGGCGAGCCGGGCGCTGAACATCGACGAGCCCAGCAGCCACACCGGCGGCCGGTGCGCCGACTGCACCCCGCCGGCCGCGGTGGCCTGCACCGGGCCCGGCACGGCGTGGATCCGCCGGTACGGGTGGCCGTCGGGGAAGTCGTCGTCGAGGAAGCGGATCAGCTCCGCGAGCTGCTGCGGGAACTCCTCGGCGCCCTCGCGCAGCCGCTCCGTGCGGCGCAGCGCCGCCGCCGTCGCGCCGTCCGTGCCGGGGGCGCGGCCCAGGCCCAGGTCGACGCGGCCGGGGGCGAGCGCCTCCAGCGTGCCGAACTGCTCGGCGACGACGAGCGGCGCGTGGTTGGGCAGCATCACGCCGCCGGAGCCGAGCCGGATCGTCGCGGTGTGCGCGGCCAGGTGCGCCAGGATCACGGCGGGCGAGGAGGACGCGACGCCCGGCATCGAGTGGTGCTCGGCCACCCAGTAGCGGTGGAAGCCGCGGTCCTCGGCCAGCCCGGCCAGTGCGACCCCGGTGCGCAGCGCGTCGGTCGCGGTGTACCCGGCGCCCACGGTGGCCAGGTCCAGCACGGACAGCGGCACGGGGGCCGAGCCGCGGGCCCGGCCCCGTATCCCGTCCTGTGCGTCTCGCGCCGTCACATCCGGTGCCGCCACGTGTTCCTCCTGCTCGTCCGGTGTCTGCGGGCCTTCCCCGTGCCGACAACAGGAGGGGGTCTCCGTATTCCCGGGCACCGTTTCCCGGCTGTCGCGAGCCGGCGGGGGCGGCTCCGCCGGCCCCGCACGTGGCCGGCCGTGCCGGTCACCACCGGCTCCTGCGGGCCAATTTGGCGTGAACCTGCCACTTGTGGGGGCGTCCGGCATGCGAGACGCTGCCGGGGCGCCGCCCACTACCAGGGCGGGCAACTGGCACCGCACTGCCCGTCATTGCCCGTGATCCGGTCAACGAAAGGTTCTGGTGCACCAGATGAGACTCACCCCCACACCGCTGCGCCGTGCGACGACGGTGCTCTCGGCCCTCGCCCTCGCCGCCGGCGTCCAACTGGCCGCGGGAACCGGCGCGAACAGCGCGCCCCCCGACGGCGACCTCCGGCTCGCCCCGTCCACCACGGCCGTCGACGGCCAGTGGATCGTCGTCCTGAAGAACGGCGAGGTCGCGAAGTCCGAGACCCGCTCCGCGGCGCGCGACCTCGCCGGCACCGCGGACGTCCGGCCCGAGCACGTCTACCGCACCGCCCTGCGCGGCTTCTCCGCCGAGATGAGCAAGGCGGAGGCGGCCGAGCTGGCCCGCGACCCGCGGGTGGCGTACGTCGAGCAGGACGCCGTCGTACGGGTCGCGGACACCCAGAGCGACGCCACCTGGGGCCTGGACCGCATCGACCAGCGCGACCTGCCGCTGAGCAGCACGTACACGTACGACACCACCGCGGCCGGCGTCACCGCCTACATCATCGACACCGGTATCCGTACCGGCCACGACGAGTTCGGCGGGCGCGCCTCGATCGGCACCGACTCCGTCGGCGACGGCCAGAACGGCCAGGACTGCAACGGCCACGGCACCCACGTCGCGGGCACCGTCGGCGGCAGCACGTACGGCGTGGCCAAGGAGGCGGAGCTGGTCGGCGTACGGGTCCTGAACTGCAGCGGCTCCGGCACCACCGCGGGCGTCGTCGCCGGCATCGACTGGGTGACCGCCAACGCCGACGGCCCGTCCGTCGCCAACATGAGCCTGGGCGGCGGCGCCAGCACCGCGCTCGACAACGCCGTCGAGCGGTCGATCGACGCCGGTGTGACGTACGCGATCGCCGCCGGCAACGGCAACATCTTCGGCTGGCCGCAGAACGCCTGCAACTACTCGCCCGCCCGCGTGCCCGGCGCCCTCACGGTCGGCGCCACGGACAACACCGACCGGCGCGCCTCCTGGTCCAACTACGGCACCTGCCTGGACCTGTTCGCGCCGGGCGTGGGCATCACGTCGAGCTGGTCCGACTCCGACCGGGCCGTCAACACCATCTCCGGCACCTCGATGGCCACCCCGCACACCGCGGGCGTCGCCGCGCTGTACCTGCAGCAGCACCCCTCCGCGACCCCCGCGCAGGTCAGCCAGGCCGTCGTGGACAACACCACGCCCGGCAAGGTGCAGGACCCGCGCAGCGGTTCACCGAACCGGCTGCTGTACTCGCTGTTCTGACGGTGCCGCCCCCCGCTGTGCCGACAGCGGTGGGACCGCCGCCGAGGACCGGCACCCCGGCCCGCCCCGCCCGGAAACGGAACGTCCGGGCGGGGCGGGCCCGCGTCAGCGGCCGTCCGCGGCGGCGAAGACGAACGTGAACGTCGCCGGGCGCGCGTCCAGCGCGTACCGCGGCAGCACACCGGGGCCGCAGGACGCGGAGCCGATGCCGTGGCGGGCGTGGTCCAGCGTCACGTGCACCCGGTCGACCGGCACCAGGTCCGGCCGGTGCGTCGCGGCGTCCAGCTCCTCGGTGGTCCAGCGCCGGGCCGTGAGCGCGAACTCGGGCTCCCCCTCGATCCGCAGCCCGGCGCCGGCGCCGGCGCCGGCACCGGCGCCGGACAGCTCAGCCCAGCGCACCCGGGCGCGCGCCCCGTTCTCCTGCGGGCGCACGTACGGCGTCTGCAGCTCGTCCACGCTCGCCGACCAGCGGCCGAGCAGCGCCGCGGCGCCGGTGTCCGGGTACGCCTCGCCGGGCCCGCCGCCGTACCAGCGCACCGCGCCGTACCCGGCGGGCAGCGCGAAGCGGATCCCGAGCCGCGGCAGCGGCAGGCCGTCCCAGTCGCCCTCCGGCGTCACCGACACCGTCAGCGCCACCCGGTCCGCGTCCGCGGTCCACCGGTACTCGGCGGCCAGGCCCAAGTCGGTGGCGGCGGGCGCCACCCGGGTACGGACCGTCAGCGCGCCGTCCGCGACCGCCACCGCGTCGGGCCGGTGCCGCAGCCGGTGCAGCCCGGCCCCGCGCCAGCGCCGCGCCAGGTCGCTCCCCGGCTGCCAGTCGGCGCCGAGGTCGTTGTCCGTCGGCGCCCGCCACACCGCCAGCCGCAGCCCCGCCACGGGCACGCCGGCGAGCG
>NZ_BAAAPF010000158.1:0-16128 GCF_039531005.1 Streptomyces synnematoformans | reverse complement strand
CTTCATGCGCAAAAACTCCCAGGACGCCGTACGTGAGTTCCGCCCCTACTTCGACCGCTCGCCGATCATGGGCGGCGGGCCGTCGCTGGAGCAGTACATGGACGAGACGCCGCTGACCGTGGGCAGCCCCCAGCAGGTCATCGACAAGACCCTGACCTTCCGCGAGCACTTCGGCGACTACCAGCGCCAATTGTTCAACGTGGACGGCGTGGGCGTGCCGCTGAAGACCGTGCTGGAGCAGCTCGACATCCTCGGCGAGGAGGTGCTGCCCGTCCTGCGCGCGGAGTTCGCGAAGGGCCGCCCGGCCGGCGTACCCGGCGCCCCCACCCACGCCTCGCTGGTCGCCGCCCGCGACGCCGAGCGGGCGGCCGCCGCCGGGACGAACGCCTGAGACCGCCCGAGAACGCCCGCGACCGCCTCCGACGCCTCCGACGCCTCCGACCGCTTGCGACAGAAGGACCTGCCTCGTGAAGACACCCGTGCCCGACTACCTGGACGAAGTGCTCGACAGCCTGCGCGGCGACACCGGCGGGGCCAACGCCGACTACATCCCCGAACTCGCCGCAGCCGATCCCGAACGGTTCGGCATGGCGCTGACCACGACGCTCGGCCGCACGTACGCCGCCGGCGACGCCGACACCGAGTTCACCATCCAGTCGATCTCCAAGCCGTTCGCCTACGCGGCCGCTCTCATCGACCGCGGCCACGACCGCGTCCTGGAGGCCGTCGGAGTCGAGCCGTCCGGCGAGGCGTTCAACGAACTCTCCCTCGAAGGTGAGACCCACCGGCCCAAGAATCCCATGATCAACGCCGGGGCCATCACCACGCACGCCCTCCTGGCCGGCGCGGGGGCCGGTCCGGACGCCCGCGTCGAGCGCGCCGTGACGTTCTTCTCCCGCCTCGCGGGCCGGGACCTGCGGGTCGACGAGCGGGTGTGCGCCTCAGAACTCGCCTCCGCGCACCGCAACCTCGCCCTCGCCTACATGCTGCGCACCTACGGCATCCTCGACGACGACGTGCCCTCCGTCATCGAGGGGTACACGCGCCAGTGCGCGATCCTGGTCAGCGTCCGGGACCTCTCCGTGATGGCCGCGACGCTCGCCGCCGGCGGCATCCAGCCCGTCACCGGCGAACGGGTCATGGACCCCGCCGTCGCCCGGCACGTCATGGCCGTGATGGCCGCGGCCGGGATGTACGACGCGGCCGGCGACTGGCTCACCCGCGTGGGCATCCCCGCCAAGAGCGGCGTCGCCGGGGGCATCGTCGGCGTCCTGCCCGACCTGGTGGGCATCGGGACCTTCTCCCCGAGCCTGGACTCCCACGGCAACAGCCGACGCGGACGCCTCGTCTTCGAACGGCTCTCCCGGGACATGGGGATGCACCTGTTCTCCTCCGACCGGGGCCGGCTCGACGCCGTCGCCGTGCGCGAGTCGGGCGGGACGGTCACCTTCGCCCTCCAGGGCAACGTCCAGCTCACCGCCGCCTCGGAACTGCTGGACCTGATGGCCGGCTCGGACGGCGCGGGCGACGTGGTCCTCGACGTCACCAGGGTGCACTCCTTCTCCGACCTCGGCCGCCGCATGGCGCTCGAAGGGCTGCGCCGGCTGCGGCTGGACGGACGCCGCGTCGCCGTCCGCGACCCGGCGGGCGTGCTGCCGGACCCCGACCTGGGCGACGGCAGCTACCCGGACGCCCTGTGACCGGCCCCGCCGCCGCCCGCCGGGGCGCGGCCGGGCGGGAGAAACCGCCCGGCGGCGCCGAGGTGCGGGTGCGCTGCCCGGCCCGCTACTCCGCGTCCGGGGTGTGGTCGATGCGGTAGATCGCGGCGTCGGTGTTGGTGCTGCCGCGGCCGACGCCGCTGCCCTCGCCGAAGTCGATGACGTACAGCGAGCCGTCGGGGCCGAAGGCGGCGTCGAAGGGCTGGATCCAGCTCATGCCCTCGAACACCGGGTTGATCGACTGCAGCTCGCCGCCCTCGTACGAGAACGTCTTGAACCACTTGCGCGTCAGCTCGTAGTTGAACCACGCGCCGTCGTACGACTCGGGGAACTTCGTCGGGCTGTCGAGGTCCGGGTCGAAGTCGTACGCCGGGCCGCCCATCGGGCCGCCGCCGCCCGAGCCGAGCTGCGGGAACTCGTCGGAGGCCGCGTACGAGTACCAGACCTGCGCTGCGGTGGCCGGGGGCAGCCGGGTCCTGCCGGTGTTGTTCGGCGAGTCGTTCACCGGCGCGGCGCAGTCGAACTTCCCGCCGGAGGTGCCGGTGGCGAAGTCGTAGTCGTTGAACGGGATGTTGTCGCCGACGCAGTACGGCCAGCCCATGTTGCCGGCCTTCGAGATCAGGTTGTACTCGACGATGCCCGCCGGGCCGCGGTCCGGGTTCGCCTGGCCGGCGTCGGGCCCGTAGTCGCCGACCATCAGCGCGTCGGTCGCGGGGTCGACGGCGATGCGGAACGGGTTGCGGAAGCCCATGGCGTAGATCTCCGGGCGGGTCTTCTTCGCGCGCTTGTGGAAGAGGTTGCCCTTGGGGATCCGGTACCCGCCGCGCCAGGTGGGCTTGATGCGCAGCACCTTGCCGCGCAGGTCGTTGGTGTTGGCGGAGGTGGCCTGGGCGTCCCAGCCGTGCCGGCCGTCGCGCTCGTCGATCGGCGCGTAGCCGTCGGACTCGAAGGGGTCGGTGTTGTCCCCGGTGGCGGCGTACAGGTTGCCCTTGCTGTCGAAGGCCAGCGAGCCGCCCATGTGCACGTTGGCCCGGCCTTCGCCGCGCCAGGTGGGGATGGACAGCAGCACCTTCCGCGAGTCGGGGTCGAGCCGGTTGCCCCTGAGGGTGAACCGGGAGATGTCGACCTTCTTCTCGGCCTGGTCGGAGTGCATCACGTACAGCCGGTTGTTCTTCGCGAAGGCCGGGTCGAGCGCGAGCCCGATCAGGCCGTCGGACTGGGTGGTGAACTCCAGCGGATAGTCGAAGTCGTACGCGGTGGTGACCTCCCGCGTCTCCTGGTCGACGATCTTCAGCTCACCGGTGCGCTGCGCCCAGATCACCCGTCCGTCCGGGGTGACGGCCAGCTCGAAGGGGTCGGCAAGGTCGGAGTCGACCAGCGCGGTGCGGGTGAACCCGGCCGCGTTGGGCGCGCTCGCGCCGGCGGCCTCGGGCGCGGGCGCGGCCACGGCGGAGGGCGTCGCCGCCAGCAGGGCCGGCAGGACGGTGAGGGCGGCGACGAGGGACAGGGGTCTGATCGGACGGCTCATGAGGCTCCCAACGGTGGAGGTGCCGTCGAAGCGGACGAGGCGTTCGGCGGCTGCGACGGGGCGGCCCGGAGGGGTGCAGGAGGGGGGTGGGCACAGCGTCTCCCGGGACAGAGAAGAAAGCGCTTACCTGCCGTGCATTGTCAACGTAAGCCTCATGCGGCCCTAGGTCAACGCCTTGGTACGTACCGGAAGTTACGGAGCTAGCCCGCGTGCGGGTACACGACCATCGTGCTGTTCTCTTCGTCCCAGAACAGCCCGTGGCCGGCGAAGTCGGCGAACGGGACCACCCGGTGCTTGCTCGCCTCCACCTTGCCGGTGGCGATGTCGACCACCACGTTCGTGTCCGGCGCCTGGCCGAAGGCGAGGCCGGTGTCGGTCACGCCGTTGAACACCACCGGCTTGTCGGTGTCGGTCTCCTCGAAGCAGTGCCCCGCGCCCTGCTGCATGTCGAAGACGACGTTGCCCCGGACCAGGTACTGCCCGTTCGCGGAGAGAGCGGGGTCGTCCTCGGCCTGGAAGCCGCCCAGACCGCCCTCCGGCTCGCACAGTACCTCCGCGCGGACCTCACCGGTCGCGCTGTCCAGCGCGCCCCAGGTGATGTGGGTGGCCCCCTTCGCGCGCCACTGGGCCACCAGGACGTCCTCCAGGATCAGCGACGGGGTGGGCCGAGCGTCCGCCTCGACCTCCGCGCCCGTCCATCCGTCCGGTACCCAGAGCGCGGTGTCGGACCCGAGGCCCTCGTTCCACAGCAGCGGGCCGCCGGCGGTGACGCCCTGCATCTCGGAGAGGACGCCGCACAGGTTGCACTCGCTCTCCGGCGGCTCGACCTCGTACAGGTCGTACTCCTCCGTGGCCCCGGTGGCCAGGTCGACGGTCACGAACACGTCGCCGTCCTGCTGCTTGACCATGAGCCCGCCGCCGCCGTCCGACACGAATCCTTCACCCTCCAGTTCGACGTGCCGGGCGGGCTTCACCCCCTCGCCGGAGCCCTCGGCCGGGAAGATGTCGATCGTGGTGATCTCGCTCCCCTTGCTGACCACATCGCCCTCGGTCGTGCCGGTGGCCCAGGCGACGAGGTAGTCCTTGCCGCCCGCGGTGGCCGAGAGCGACTCGTATCTCATGTCCTCGGACGGGGACCGCAGCACCTCGCTGGTCCACAGCGGGTCGCCGCTGGTCACGTCCAGGACGGTGAACTGCCTCGGCTCCGCGACGAACATGCCGACCGCGTCGGAGTGCGGCAGGGGGTGCTGCGTGGCGCGCAGGTCGGACTCCCAGCCCCGGGACGTGTCGTACAGCGCGGGCACCTTCAGCTGCGCCTCCGGCGCGCCCCCGCCCTCCCCGCCGGACGAGCCCCCGACGAACCCGCCGCCCTTGCCGCCGTCGCCGTCGCCGTCTCCGCCGTCATCGCCGCCGCCGCAGGCGGTGAGCATCCCGGCGGCCAGCACACCGGCCAGTACACGCGTGAGCCGCATCAACTCGGTCCCTCGTCACGGATGTCGGGGTCTGGGGACGGCGCCCGCCTCCCTCGGGGCCCGGGCGCGCGCCCCGAGTATGCCAGCGCCCGCCCCGCCCCGCGCCGTCTTACGGCAACCCCGCCGCGGGCCCCGCCCCCGCCGGGTCCGAACCGGTCGGACGAGGACGGGCACCGGGCCTATCCGGTGGCCGGGGGCACCGGGTGGCCGGGGGTGTCGAGCCAGAGCCGGTGCCCGCGGGGGGGTGACGGTGAGCCCGAAGCGGTCGAAGCCGGGCCGGTCGTGCGCGACCCACCACCGGTAGGCGGTCTCGACCTCGTCCCACAGTCTTCGCGGTCCCGACTGCACCACCTCGTACGCGGTCCGGTCCGGCTCGTAGTCGGCCGTCGCCCAGGAAGTGACCGCGGTGTCGCGCAGCCACAGGGTGTACGAGCCGTCCGGGTAGGACTCCGTCCACGGGAAGGCTCCGGGCACCTGCAGGCCGATGGCGAACATCACCGCCCAGCCGCCCACGTCGTCCGGGGAGAGGGCGGTCGTGGACTTCACGCCGTCCGCGGGCCACGGGCGGCCCTTGAGATAGTCGCGCACGTGCGGCCGCGCGGTGCGCTGCGCGCGCAGCCGCATGAAGGCCGAGGAGCCGGTGAACCGGCCGGCGGCCGTCCCGTCCTCCGCCACGGTGATGCGGGCGACGGCCTCACCGCCGTAGACCGGCCCCCACGGGGCGACGATCACCCCGCCCGGCCGGGTCTGTGCGACCCACGCCGGGGGGATGCGGCCGGTCGAGCAGGTCGCGATCACCCGATCGTACGGACTCCGGGGCGCATGCCCCCGGGCGCCGTCACCCACCACCACGAGCGGGTCGAACCCGGCGGCCGTGAGCCGGGTCCGCGCAGCGCGGGCGGTGGCCCCGTCCACTTCGACGGTGACGACGTTGGCCGACCCGAGCCGATGCGCCAGCAGCGCGGCATTCCACCCCGTGCCCGTCCCTGTCTCCATAACCCGGTGCCCGTCGTCCACGTCCAGCGCGCTCAGCATGGAAAACACCATGGTGGGCATGGAGTTGGAACTGGAGGGGATCCGGCCTGTGCCGGAGCCGGTGTAGGCGCCGTCATCCCACTGGGTGGTGATCGGAGCGTCGCGGTAGACGGCCCGCCACCACACCTCCGGCTCCTCGGACCGGATCACCCGGTCGCTCTGCCGGTTCATCCCCGCCCGGCCCGGCCAGATGACATCCGGCACGAACCGATGCCGCGGCACCGCCTCGAACGCGGGCAACCAGTCGGAGGTCAGCACCCCCTTGTCCACCAACGCGGAGACCAGCCGCTCGGGACCGGCCTCCGCCCCCTCGGGCATGGTCATTGTCCGTCCGCCGGGCCTTGGCCGTCGTTGGTGTTGCCGCCCTCGTCGGAGCCGCCACCACCGTGTTTGTTCCCACTGTCACTGTCATCCTGCGGGTTGCCGCCATCCGCCATCAACTGCCACCGTCACATGTTTGTTCTCCTTGCCTCGCACCTCGCTCCCGGAAAGAGCGCCGTCACCGTCCGGCGCCCAGGAGTAGCGTTACCAGCACACGCGTCAGGGCATAGGACCTGCGTGTCCGCCGTTGTCCGCAGCGGCGTGGACATCTGAGCGGACAGGAGGGCTCGCGATGGAGGAGACGTTCGGGCAGGCACTACGCCGCCTGCGCGGTAGCCGCTCACTGCGCGCCGTGGCTCAACTCGCCCATTGCAGCAAAAGTTACGTATGGGATTTGGAGACAGCGCGGAAGCAGCCAACACGGGAGATCGCTGCAGCTCTGGACAGCGCCCTCAACGCTGGTGGCGAGCTTTCCGCCTTCACCGCCGACTCCCGTGACCGTGACCCGAAAAGGCACGAAAGCTGGAGTTCCCAGAGAGCGAACAACGAGACTCAGCGTTACTCCATCACTCTCCCCAGCCATGGCGTAGAGAGCCTTCTTGAAGCGGCGACAACGGGAAACCCGACCCCTTCCACGCTCCTTGCCCTGCGCACCTCCATCGAGGACTACTGGCTCAGAGATGACCAGTACGGAGGCGAAACGCTGCGACCCGCCATCGCGGGACACCTTCGATATGTCCTTGGCTTACTCGAATCAGCCAGAACTGACGACATTCGTAGCGGTCTGTACGCCGTCGCCGCCGAGCTTTTCAGGCTCACCGGCTGGACACATTTCGACGCTCGCCAATACAGTCAGGCCGAGGTGCACTTTACCCACGCGCTGCAGTTGGCGAAGGAGATCGATGACGCGCAGTTCATCTCCAACGTCCTGGCCTGCATGAGCCTGCAGGCCACCTACCAGGGCCTTCCATTCGATGCCCTGGCGCTTGCCGCCGCTGCCAGAGATCACGCCCGCCCCCACGGGACACCGCGCGTGATGGCCATGCTGTCCATGCGGGAAGCCTTCGCACATGCCGCCATCGGGGACAGGACCGCGACCCACGGCACAATCTCCCAAGCACACCGCCACTTCGAGAAAGCTTCAGACACGGACTCCGACCCGGCATGGGTGGCGTACTTCAATGAGTCCAAACTCGTCGTCGACACCGGCATCGCACACAGCCAGCTCGGCGAGTCCAAGAGCGCAGAACGCCTGATCTCCCAAGGTCTGAACCACGAAAACGACAACAACCACCGCGGCCGGGCATTCCATACATTCTGGCTCGCCCGCACCCAGCTGCAACGCGGCGAATTGGAACAAGCGTGCCGCACGGCCACGGCGGCCCTGGAGCCCGCATCGGTCGTTGCGTCCGAGAGAGTGGCGGGTCATCTCAAAGAATTCCGCGGGCAGTTGGCTCCGTTCCGACACCGCGCGCCCGTGGCGGTCACGTTCGAGGCGCGGCTGCGTGAGGCGCTCCCCGCAAGAGTCAGCGAGTGGCCTCATCCATGAGGAGATAGAGCAGGCCCACAAGAGAGCCGCTGCTGACGATCTCTTGACGGTCGATCATGCCTCTGATCCGGTCCAGAGGAACCCACTCGACACGGTCCGTCTCGTTCTTCTCGGACGGTGCTCCTTCATAGGTGGCGCCATCAGCGCGGAACACGTGATGCTGCGAGTCCGTGATGCCGTTCGCTGGCTCCGCGTAGATCATCGGCTTCATGGCGCTCGGACGCCAGCCCGTCTCCTCTGTCACCTCGCGCACCGCCGCCTCCTCCGGAGTCTCCCCGTCCTCGATCAACCCCATGGGCAGTTCCCAGGCCCAGGTGTCGGTGATGAACCTGTGCCGCCACAGCATCAGCACGTCGCTGTGTTCGCCGACCACAGTCACCACGGCCAGGTGACGAAGACGCAGCACGTGGTGCTCCCAGCGCCGCCCGTCCGGTTGTTGAACGTCGACAAGATCCACGTTCAGCCACTGGTTCGTGTAGATGCGCCGCTCCCCGAACGTCTTCCACCGCACCGGCGTAGCCCCTCTCGTCTGGTGCTTCAAGCATCCCAGAACGAACCCCCTCCCGCCTGCCCTGTCGTCGCCGTACGGTGGGCATAGGGGAAGTGCCCAGCCAGCAACGAGCGGCCGGTTGGTATCAGCGCCTCTGCCGCCGCCGGAGGTAGTGCCACGTGACCAGTCGTCCCGAGCCGGGCAGCGCCGAATGGGATTCATATCTCGCGGAGGGGAACGCCAAACAGGCGCGCAAGCGTGTAGCAGCGGACGTGTTGTTCCGTGACGGGTCCGGGCGTCTGCTGCTCGTCAAGCCGACCTATAAGAAGGCATGGGACCTGCCCGGCGGGATGGCGGAAGCGAATGAGTCGCCCCACGACGCGGCCAGACGGGAACTCGATGAGGAACTTGGGCTCACCGCCCCCCTGCTCGGTGTGCTGTGTGTGGACTGGGTTTCTCCACACGGGCCGTGGGACGATCAACTGGCCTTCATCTTCGATGGCGGCACGCTCACCGCACAGCAGTGCTCCCACCTCTATCCTCGTGACCACGAACTGTCCGCGTGTGAATTCTTCGAACCCACCCAGGCGATGAGTAAGTTGCGGTCCCGCATCCGAAGCCGCACCAGCCAAGCGCTGGAGGCGCTCCAGGATCGGGTCCCCCGCTACTTGGAGAACGGCCACTCCTTCGTGACCGGCACCAACAGCCCCGACTCGACCGTACGATAACGGCCACCCGCACTCCCCGTTCGGCGACCGAACCGCGTTCCCGGGCCGCCGCTATCCTCGTGATTCCGCCGTTGAATCCCTGCACGAATGGCTCGCGGCAGCCAAGGCTGCCCGATCAGCCCTGCCCGCCGGCCCCTCCGGTACAACACCATCAAGTGAGAACTGATGCCCCATGAGCGAACAGAAGTCTGATCCCGTGGAACACGCCCTTCATCTGCGCAAGCCCTATTTCGACCTCATCGCCTCCGGCGACAAGACGGTCGAGGTGCGGGTTGGTTATGCAAAGGTCCGCAAGATGGCGAGCGGAGATCTACTGCGCTTCAACTCCGGCCCCGACACCTTGCTGACCCGCATCACGGCGGTCAACGAGTACCCTTCGTTCACTGCTCTGGTCGACACCGAGGACCCGGCAGCGATCGCAGGAACCGACGAATCCCGAGAAGAGTTGATGGCCGCGATCCGGGAGATCTACCCGCCGGAGAAGGAAGCACTGGGCGCTTTCGCCATCCACGTGCAGTTACTCACCCAATAGATGTACTTGCCTGGCTCGACCCAGCTGCGGCGCGCTACGCGCTGCCCCGTCATGGCTCGTAGTGCCTCGGAGCAGTCCGTGCCGCCACCGTACGGCCATGGGCGCACGGCCAGGGAGTGTCCCGGCAGGGCGTCCGGCGACTCGGTCGCCGTGTAGGCGCGGTTGCTCAGCGGACGAGCTGAAGGGCCTGTTCGGTCAGTTCGTCGTCGTTGAGGGTGAAGGTGCCGGTGTGCAGTGCGTCGTGACCGTATATCTGCTGGGCCAGTTCGATCCGGCGGTCCAGGCGCAGGTGCCAGTCGGTGTTCTTGATGTCGAGGCGGGGGCCGGAGCCGCCGATGCGGGCGGACCAGCCGGTGCAGATGACCCAGGCGGCGCAGGCGTTCTCGGGCCCGCCGCGGGATCCGTACAGGCCCTGGGCGTGGTGGTCGGCGGCGACCGCCAGGAGGTCGGGGTGTTCCAGTTCCGGTACGGGCAGGACGCCGACGATGGCGGTGGTGCCGAAGTCGCCGGTGGTGGTGTAGGCGAGCAGGCAGCGGCGGTCGGGCCAGTGGTGGGTGAGCGGGAAGACGGTGACCCGGCCGGTGCCGGTCTGCTCGTCGCCCATCGTGTTCCTGTCGGCTGGGGCCGGCCCCGGCGGCACCGTAGCCGCGGGGACCGGCGTTTCCTTGGATTTCAGCGGTGGCCGGGGGAGGGGTTGCCGCCGCCTCCGTCGCCGTCCGCGATGTCGGTGTTGTCGTCCTCGTCGCCCGGGTCGCCCCACAGGGCGGGGCTGGTCGTCAATCGGTTCGGGAGGGTCATGTTCGGGTGCCTCCTCTCAAGAGCACCCCGGGCCGCCCGGGGCGGTGGTACGCCGCCTTCGCCCGCACGGGGGTGAGGTGTGGCAGGCGGAAGTTCAGAATCTGAGGCGGTCGGCGACCTGCGAGGGCTCGACGGCCGGTCCACGCGGTCACGTAAGGCACGGGAGGTGGATCGAAGGTCATGCCCTACCTCCTTTCGGGAGACAGCGCGGGCACTGGCAGGGCGGGAAGGCGTGGGTGAGCTGGGGCGGGTCGCAATCGTGGGTGTAGTAGCGCTTCTGGCGCCCGAAGGTGCGCCCGTTGTCGCGTGACACGCGCAGGGTCATCCGGGGAGGGTCACGCGGGGGCTGCGGCGCGGCACTGCCCATCGCAGTCACCTCCGCCTCTGATCACCCGGGCATGCATCACCGCCACGTCGGCCCGCACGGTGCCGAGGTGGATGAGGCGGAGACGGGGCGAGGCCGTGTCAACCGCGAGCCCGGGCAGGACCATGTCCGCCCGGGTGAGCGCGTCACAGAGCTGTTCGCCTGCCTTGTAAGGATCCACCGCCCTGGTCTTTGCCATGCTCGGCACGCTAGGGAGGGCTCCGGCGCTGGTCTACGCGATGTTCTCGGATGTTCTCGCACCGTGGCCGGATGTTCTCGTGTGTTCTCACATGGCCGGTGGCACGCTGTGGCCAAGCCCTCACGGGCCGACGATCCTGGACGGGCAATGCCCTTCCCAGGAAAGGGGAAACGACCATGGTGCGCAGGCTGCGGTTCAGAGGCACCGACAGCAAGAACGGTGGCTGCCCAGCCGTCCACGAGCTGGACACGGGCGATATCGTCGTGCAAGGGCCACAGCTCACGGCCCCCGAAGAGCTTCGGCAGTTACAGCATTTCAGCGCTTCAGATGTCGCGGTCGTGGTACCGCGGGAACTGCTCGTTCACCACGGCCCCAAGGAGGTCGAGCACGTGGCCAAGCCGATCGACCTGGACGAGTTCGGCCAGCTTTTCGAGACCTTCGAATACTCAGCGTGGCGGCTGGAGTCGCGCCGTGGGTACGCCTCCGACCGCGAGGACCCGGACTTCGAGGAGTTCCTCAAGACCGGCCAGGTGACCTACGACCTCGACTCCGAGTGGTGCACGAACATGCGGCGCCAGACCGGCGCGGGCAAGCGCGTCGGCCGCGTCCGGATCGTCGACGACCCACCGACCGAGGGCCAGTTGTTCCTGCTCGCCTATGCCGAGTGCAACGCGGTCACCGGCGAGGACATCCGTAACCTGCCACGCGCCGAAGCCGAGCGGCTGCACCTGCCCGAGGCGGACTTCTGGGTCTTCGACTCGCGGTTGGTCGCGCTGCTGAACTTCGACGAGGCCGACATCCTGCTGAACGCCGAGGTCATCACGGAGCCGGCCGAGGTCAACCGGTACATGCAGGCGTTCGACGCTGCGATGCACCACGCCACGCCGTACCGCCGGTTCGCCGCCCAGATGAAACGGTGAACACCGGCCGGTGAGCACGGACTTCCAGCAGGCGCGCGAAGCCCTCGGGCAGCGTCTGCGCGAGCTTCGCCTCTCGCATCCCCGAGGTCGGCTCACCGGCCCGCAGCTCGCCGCACGGCTGGGCTGGCCGCACTCGAAGATCTACAAGCTGGAGAACGGCAAGCAGACCGCCAGCGTCGAAGACCTACGGGCATGGGCGGAGGCCACCGGTCACCCCGGGGCCGCAGACGAGTTGCACTCACGCCTCCGGGGATTCGAGTCCCGCATCCGCTCCTGGCGCCGCCAGCTTGCCGCCGGCCACCGCCCGGTCCAGGACACCTGGAACGCCGAGGTCGCCCGGACCGCGGTCCTGCACGTCTGGGAGGAGTCCGTCGTACCGGGCATGCTGCAAACCGCCGACTACGCCCGCCACATCTTCCTGCGCTACGCCCAGTTCCAGGGCTCCACACCCGACACCGACGAGGCCGTACGCACCCGGACACGCCGGCAGGAATGGCTGTACGAACCGGGACACACACTCCACGTCCTGGTCTGGGAAGCAGCTCTGCGCGCGCTCGTCTGCCCTCCGGCGGTACTCGGCGCCCAACTCGACCGCCTCGCCGGCGTCATCGGCATGGACACGGTCGAGCTGGGGGTCATCCCACTCGGCGCATCGTTGAAGCTCCCGCCGGCGAACGGCTTCTGGGTCTTCGACGACCGACTCGTCATCACCGAGGACTGGCACGCCGAACTGTGGCTCGACGACGCCGACAGCATCGCGACATACCTGAAGGTGTGGGAGGCCCTGCGCGACTCCGCGCTCTACGCCACCGAGGCACACCGGATCATCGCTCACGCACGACACGCACTTGGTCCGCTATGAGACGCCGTGCGCCCGGATACAGACACGCACCCAACGGTCCTGTGTGGCGTCCGCAGCGGTGCGGACAGCGGCCGGACAGGCTTCTCCTTGGACGCGTACCGCTCATCGGTAACGCTGATTCCCGGCGGCGTCGTATGACGGCGCCGGACGGGATCATTGCGAGGCGATGAGTGATGCCAGAACTGACGAAACGACAGCCGACGTCCACGCAGAATCAAGAGGTGGTGTCGCGCTGGCGGCGGCATCGCCGGTGTGTGGCGCTGGCGCGGGCGCAGCTGCGTAAGACGCTGGCCGACTGGGGCATGGCCGAGGTGGAGTTCGCGGCGGTGGCGGTGCTGTCCGAGCTGGTCGCGAACGCGGTGGTGCATGCGCGGGTGCCGCCGGGGCGGGAGATCCGCACCCGGTTCGTTCCGCTGGACGGCGGGGTGCGCATCGAGGTGCACGACGCCTCCGACGAGCCGCCGGTGCCGCGCGTGCCGGACCAGTCCGGTGGCTACGGGCTGACGCTGGTGTCCGGCCTGTCGGACCGGTGGGGCGTGGAGAAGCGCCGTGGCGTCGGGAAGTACGTGTGGGCCGTCGTGACGGCCGGCACGGGGGCGGAGTGACCGGGAGGCCGCGCGGGCCGGTGGCGGTCTCCCCCTCGGGCCGCGGTTGTGCTTTCGTGGGGGGTCGGCGGGCGGATTGCGCCGGGGCCTCGCCTCCGCCCGCGTACGGTGCCCGTCCGCAACCCGCGAAGCGAGGTCTCCCCCATGCCGTTCGACCGCCGTACGTTCCTGCTCTCCTCCGGTGCCGCCCTCGCCTCCGGCGCCGCCCTCGCCACCGCCCGCCCCGCCGCGGCGCAGTCCGCCGCGCCGCTGGCGTGGGAGACCGTCATCGGCCCGAGCACCTTCGCCGACTACGGCGCTCTGCAGGCCGCCTGGAACTACCGCTACCCGTGGGGCTCCGACCACAACGGCTCCGCGCGGATGTACGCCAGCGCCGACGACCACAACCACGTCTATCTGGAGTCCGGCGTGCTCGTGCTCCGGGCGTCGCGCATCAACTGGGACGAGGGCAACAGCAGCAGCGACCCCTACCTGCCCATCCGCTACCACTCCGGCGCCGTGCACGCCAAGACCCACGTCATCGTCGACGACCGGTATCCGCAGTGGGAGGTCAAGGGCGAGTTCCAGGCGCCGTCCGCGCGGGGCACCTGGCCCGCGTTCTGGCTGACCGGGGCGTGGGGCTGGCCGCCGGAGAGCGACATCCTGGAGTACAAGGGCGACGCCCGCAACTGGTTCAACACCTACGACGGCGGCTGGGACAACACCATCGTCAGCGTCTCCAACCCCGGCGCCTGGCACACCTACCGCGCCTGGATCGCCAAGGTGAGCGCCACCGACGTCGACATCCACTACTACCTCGACGGCACCTGGGTCGGTCAGCACCGCGGCTCGAACTTCGTCGGCGAGCCCATGTGGATCATCATCAATCTGCAGATGGAAGGCTCCTCGGGCGCCCCCGGCCCCTCGGGCGACACCTACTACCGCGCCCGGAACCTCTACGTAGGCCGGTCGAACAACACCTGATCCCGCCGCGGCAGGGCGGGGCGCCCGACCGGGGCGGGGGACGTACTGTATGAGCCCGCCAGCGTTGGAAGCGTAGGAAACGGAGCGCCCTCATGCCCCAGGACGTACGAGCCGTCGTCGCGCGTGCGAAGAACGAGCCGGTGCGGATCGAGACCGTCGTCGTGCCCGATCCGGGCCCGGGGGAGGCGGTGGTGGCGGTGCAGGCGTGCGGTGTGTGCCACACCGACCTGCACTACCGGGAGGGCGGCATCAACGACGAGTTCCCGTTCCTCCTCGGGCACGAGGCCGCCGGGGTGGTGGAAGCCGTCGGCGACGGCGTGACCGGGGTGGCGCCCGGGGACTTCGTGATCCTCAACTGGCGTGCGGTGTGCGGCCGGTGCCGGGCGTGTGCGCGCGGGCGGCCCTGGTACTGCTTCGACACCCACAACGCGACGCGGAAGATGACGCTCGCGGACGGCACCGAGCTGTCGCCGGCGCTGGGCATCGGCGCGTTCGCGGAGAAGACCCTCGTCGCCGCCGGGCAGTGCACGAAGGTCGACCCCGAGGCGTCGCCGGCGGCGGCCGGGCTGCTCGGCTGCGGCGTGATGGCCGGCCTCGGTGCGGCGATCAACACCGGCGCGGTGGGCCGCGGCGACTCCGTCGCCGTCATCGGCTGCGGCGGCGTCGGCGGCGCGGCGGTCATGGGGGCGCGGCTGGCGGGGGCGGCGAAGATCATCGCGGTCGACGTGGACGAGCGGAAGCTGACCACCGCGACCGGCCTGGGCGCCACCCACACCGTCGACGCCCGCGCCGCCGACCCCGTCGCGGCCGTACGGGACCTCACCGGCGGCAACGGCGCGGACGTCGTCATCGAGGCGGTCGGCCGCCCGGAGACGTACAAGCAGGCGTTCTACGCCCGGGACCTCGCCGGCACCGTGGTGCTCGTCGGCGTGCCGACGCCCGAGATGAAGCTGGAGCTGCCGCTGCTCGACGTCTTCGGGCGCGGCGGCGCGCTGAAGTCCTCCTGGTACGGCGACTGCCTGCCCTCCCGCGACTTCCCCATGCTCATCGACCTCTACCGGCAGGGCCGCCTCGACCTCGACGCCTTCGTCTCCGAGACCATCGGGCTCGACGACGTGGAGGCGGCCTTCGCGCGGATGCAGGCGGGCGACGTGCTGCGCTCGGTGGTGGTCCTGTGAGCCCCGCGCGCATCGACCACCTGGTCACCTCCGGCACGTTCTCGCTCGACGGCGGCACCTGGGACGTCGACAACAACGTGTGGATCGTCGGCGACGACGCCGAGGCGCTCGTCATCGACGCGGCCCACGACGCCGACGCCATCGCGGCCGCCGTCGGCGACCGCCGCCTGACGGCGATCGTGTGCACCCACGCGCACGACGACCACATCGACGCCGCCCCCGCGCTGGCCGCCAGGTACGGCGCCCCCGTGCTGCTCCACCCCGACGACCGGGTGCTGTGGGACATGACCCACCCGGACCGCGCCCCGGACTCCGGCCTCGCCGACGGGCAGACGCTGACGGTCGCGGGCACGGAGCTGACGGTCCTGCACACGCCGGGCCACGCGCCGGGCGCGGTCTGCCTCCACGCGCCGTCGCTGGGCACCGTCTTCACCGGCGACACCCTGTTCCACGGCGGCCCGGGCGCCACCGGCCGCTCGTACTCCGACCGCCCGACGATCGAGGCGTCGATCCGCGCGCGGCTGCTGACGCTGCCGCCGGAGACGGTCGTACGCACCGGGCACGGCGAGTCGACGACGATCGCGGCGGAGGAGGCCGGCGCGCGGGAGTGGTGAGCCGGGGCGCGGAGCGGTGGGCCGGGCGCGGAGCGGTGGGCCGCGGCGCCCGGGGTACGGGACGGGTTGTCCCGGGGCGCCGTTGACCCGTCCGGGGGTGCCCGGCATGCTCATGGCCGGGACATGCCACCCACTCCGCACTCCCCCCACCGGAGGTCTCGCATGCCGTCACGTCCCGTACGCCACGGGCGTCCCGTACGTCGCGGCGCCAGCCGCCGCTCCCTGCTGTTCGGCGCGCTCGGCGCCGGCGCG
>NZ_BAAAPF010000157.1:0-16140 GCF_039531005.1 Streptomyces synnematoformans | reverse complement strand
AGCGGACCGCCACGTCCGCCGGCACCGTCTCGCCCCCGGCGCACCGCACGCCGCGCACCCGGCCGCCGGCGGTGTCGATGCCCACGACGCGGGCGGCGTCGCCGGTGCGGACGTGGACGCCGCCGGCGCGGGCGGTCGCGAGGAGGTGGGCGACGAGCGGCCGCGGGTCGACGGCGGCCTCGTCGCGGAAGTACGCGACCTGGGCGCCGTCGTCGATGCGTACCGCGGGCTCCCGCTCCCGGGCGCGCGGCACGGGGATCCACTCCGCGGCGTACCCCCAGTCCTGCAGCCGCGCGACGGTCCGGTGGAGCAGGTCGAGCCCCGGGCCGCCGGAGGCCCACCGCAGGGCGCCCCCGGGCCGGTACCACCCGGCGCGGCTCCCGCCCCCGCCCGCGCGGCCGTGGGCACCGCCGTACGTGCCGTGCGCGCCGTCCGCCGCGTACGCCCGCGGGCCGGTCTCGTGCACGAGCGCCGCGTGCGCGCGCATGCCCGAGACCGCCAGCTCGTGGTAGTGGCGGGGAGCCTTGGAATGGGCGTTGATCCAGGCCATGGAGCTGGCCGTCGTCCCCGCCCCCGGCTCGCCCCCGTCCAGCAGCCACACCTGTGCCGCCCCGCCCCCGAGCCGCGCCGCCAGCGCCGTCCCGATCACGCCTGCACCGATCACCACAATGCGCACGATGACTCGCCCCCGTTTCGCTCGTGCACGTCGTCCCTTCCAGGCTGCCATCGGGCGGCGGGCGACGCGTACATGGAACATGATGTGTCCGGATATCACCCGTAACAGAAGCGGAATGTGTGGTTCGTGCAGGAGGTAGGTTCGGAAGTCCGAGACCTGATCGACGCAACCTGATCGACGAGCGGAGCACGCGCATGCGGCACTACGTCCGACCGGAGGGATCCCCGCCGGTCAACGGCTACAGCCACGCGGTGGCGTTCACCGGCACCACGGTCGCCGTCTCCGGCCAGGTGCCGCTCGACGGCAGCGGCCGGCTGGTGGGCGAGAACGACGCCGAGGCGCAGGTGCGCCAGGTCTTCGCCAACCTCGCCACGGCCCTGGAGGCGGCGGGTTCCGGCCTCGCCCACGTCGTCAAGCTGACCGTCTACCTCACGGACCTCGACGACCTCCCGGCGTTCCGCCGCGTACGCGACGAACTCCAGGACCCGGACCACCCGCCGGCCAGCTCGCTGGTGCAGGTCGCGGGGCTGGTGAGCCCGGACTTCCGGGTGGAGGTCGACGCGCTGGCGGTGGCTCCGGACGCGCCGGACTAACGTAGATTAATTCTACGTAATACCGAATCTACGTTTGTGGGTGCGGTGGTGAGCCGGTGAGCAGCTTCAAGGGCCGGGCACTGGACCTGGAGCGGTTGGACCGCCAGCTCGGTCTGGCCACCCGGGGAATGGGGAGCACGCGCGGTCAGGCTGTGATCATGACCGGGCGGCGGCGGGTGGGGAAGTCGCGGCTGGCCCAGGAGTTCTGCGATCGCTCCGGACTGCCGTACGTGGTCTTCCAGGCGACACGCGGCCGCAACCCGGAGGCCGAACGGGCGGATTTCGCCGCCGCGCTCACGCAGTCCCCGCTGCCGGGGACGGAGTTGCTGGCCGGGCTGCAGGCCGGCGACTGGAACCAGGCCCTGCGCTCCCTGGCGGCCGCACTGCCGGACGACAGCCCGAGCATCGTGGTGATCGACGAGGTGCCGTGGCTGCTGGAGCAGGACCGCGAGTTCGAGGGTGCGCTGCAGACGGTCTGGGACCGGCACCTGTCCGCCAAGCCCGCGCTGCTCATCCTCGTCGGCAGCGACATCTCGGTCATGGAGGCGCTGCAGTCGTACGACCGCCCGTTCTTCGGCCGGGCGACGAAGATGGCCGTCCACCCGCTGCACCTGGCGGACGTGCAGACAGCCACGGGGCTGGGTCCGGCCGAGGCGGTGGACGCACTGCTGATCACCGGGGGGTTCCCGGAGATCGTCCAGTCCTGGCCCGCGGGGATGCCGCGTACCGGCTTCCTGGCCGAAGCCGTGGCCAACCCGCTCTCGCCGTTGCTGGTGGCCGGCGAGCTGTCGCTGCTGGGTGAGTTCCCCGAGGCGTCCCACGCGCGCGCGGTGCTGGAGGCCGTCGGCAGCGGGGAGCGGACGTTCTCCACGATCGCCGCCCGGGCGGGCGGCGCGGGCGACCTGCCCTCCGGGGTGCTGACCCCGCTGCTGAGCATGCTGCTGGACAAGCGGGTGCTGGCGGCCGACCTCCCGCTCTCGGCCAAACCCGACCGCAAGAACAAGCGTTACCGCATCGCCGACCCGTATCTGCGGTTCTGGCTGGCCCTTCTGCGGCGCGGCCTGCCGCTGATCGAGCGCGGCCGGGGCGATCTGGCGCTGGACCGCATCGAACGCGGCTGGAGCAGCTGGCGCGGACGGGCGGTGGAGCCGATCGTCCGCGAGTCGCTGCTGCGGCTGCTGCCCTCCGAGACGTGGCCGGAGACCGAAGCGGTCGGCGGCTGGTGGAACCGGCAGAACAACCCCGAGATCGACCTGGTCGGCGCCGACCGGGAACCGGTCGCCGGACAGGTGCACTTCCTCGGCTCGGTCAAGTGGCTGGACAACCGGCCCTTCGACCGCCACGACTACGACGCCCTGGTCCGCGACGTGCTCGCCGTGCCCGGCGCGGACGCCGACACCCCGCTGGTCGCGGTCTCCCGCTGCGGCACCGCCGACGGCCTGCCGCTCGCGGCCCACTGGGGCCCGGAGGACCTCGTACGCGCCTGGCGGTGAGGGGCCGGAGGGCCACCGCCGGTCGGTTGTCAGACCCGTGGGTCAGGATGGCGGGCATGAGGGAGATCGGGGTGGAGCTGGGGGGCGGGCGCCGGCTGCACGTGTACGACACCGGGGGCGGCGGCCGCGACGGGCGGCTGCCCGTCTTCTGGCACCACGGGACGCCGAACGTCGGGGCGCCGCCCGGCCCGCTCCTGCCGGCCGCCGAGCGGCTGGGCATCCGGTGGGTGTCGTACGACCGGCCGGGATACGGGGGTTCGAGCCCGTGGCCCGGGCGGGACATGGCGTCGGCGGCGGCGCTGGCCACGCGGGTCGCCGACGAGCTGGGGCTCGGGCGGTTCGCCGCCGTGGGGCACTCCAGCGGCGGCGCGCACGCCCTGGCCTGCGGGGCGCTGGCGCCGGAGCGGGTGGCGGCGGTGGTGAGCGTGGCGGGGCCGGCGCCGTTCGCGGCGGCGGGGCTCGACTGGTTCGCGGGGATGGCGGCGTCCGTCGCGGAGTCGCTGCGGGCGGCCGCCGCGGGGCGCGCGGCGAAGGAACGGTACGAGGCGGAGGCCGCGTACGACGCGGAGATGTTCACGGCGGCCGACCACGCGGCGCTGGCCGGCACCTGGCGCTGGTTCGACGACGTCGTCGGCCCCGCCGTCGCGGCCGGCCCCGGCGGCCTGGTCGACGACGACCTCGCCAACGTCGCCCCGTGGGGCTTCGACCCCGCCGCCGTGACCGTGCCGGTGCTGCTCCTGCACGGCGCCCGGGACCGGGTGATCCCGCACGCCCACGGCGCATGGCTGGCCCGCCGCTGCCCGCCGGCGGAGCTGTGGACGCAGCCGGACGACGGCCACATATCCGTACTCGACTCCGGCGCGGCGGCGCTGGCGTGGCTCAGGGAGCGGGCCGGGCCGCCGGACGCGGCAGGACGCTGACGCCGGTAACGCGCACGCGCCGATCACGCGCACCGATGGACGCGCGCCCCGATCACCCGCACTCCGATCACCCGGCGCGGTTGAGGCGCCCCGCTGCCGTGTCAGTCCGCCGACGTACCCTTCCCGTCACCGCGCACCAACGACCATGAGGAACAAGAGAGTTGACTGACCTGTCCGCTTTCCCGCTGCCCTTTCGGGCCTCCCGTTCCCTCACGCTGGGGACGCCCCGAACGCTGCGGGAACTCCAGATGATGCGATGCAGTGCCCACATCCGGGAGAAGCCGGGATGGTTCGACAAGAGGAACGACCCCGGCATCGTCGCCCGGTGGACGGAGGAAGCGGTCGCCCAGGGCCTCACCGAAGCACAGATCCGCTACGTCCTTGCCGAACTCGCGCACTACGCCGCCCTGCGCGACGGACGAACCGGAGTCGAGGTCTCCGCGGTCGACGGGGTGTGGCAGTCGGACACGCTGGTCGACGACGGACTCAGGTCCCGGCTGCGCGAGGCGGTCCGGGTGCTGGAAGAGGTCCCCGCAGCGGAGCAGGACTGGCATCCGGGGTCCGGCGGCCAGGTGCTCGACCTGGTTCACCCGTCGCTGTTCTGCCTGGTGAACGGGGTGAGCGACGCCCCAGAGCGGGCCTGGCAGAACCCGACGAACCGCTATTCGCGGTACGAGTTCTCGGAGCGGTTCCAGTGGCTGCCCACGGACGTCGACGTCAGCGACGACGGCGAGGTCGCCTTCCGTTCGTACGTCAACAACGTCCACCCCGAGGCCCATCGCGAACTGGCCTCGGTCCTGCCGGGCCTGTTCGCGCGCATGCGCCCGCTCCTGGAGAACGTGCTCACCGATCTGCGCCATCCGCGGCCTCTGCGGATCGAGGCCGACCCTTACGGGTGGTACGGCGAGGAGCCGGACTATCCAGACGAATCCTCCTATAGCGACAAGGAGGCCTACGCAGAAGCCGTCGACGCATGGGACGAGGCCTACGACGACTGGTGGGAGAACCGCAGCCCGATCGCCCCGGACGCCCCGGCCTTCACCCCGCCCGCGCCGCCCGACGACTCCGCCCGGGTCGACCTCCGCGGCCGCCGTCTCCAGGTCATCGTGAAGCTGGCCACCATTCACCTCACCCCGGAAGAGCCCGAGTACCCCGGCGGTTCCTGGCATGTCGAGGGGATGCTGAACGAGCGGATAGTCTCGACCGGCATCTACTACTGGGACAGCGAGAACATCACCGAAAGCCGGCTGGGTTTCCGGGCGGTCGTGGACAGCCCGGGATACGAACAGAACGACGACGAGGGTGTGCGTGAGGTCTACGGCCTGGAGGACGAAGACACGCTGAACCAGCAGCTGGGGTCGGTATCCACCCCGGCGGGCCGCTGCCTGGCGTTCCCCAACATCCTGCAGCACCGCGTCGACTCGTTCCGCCTCGCGGACCCCACCCGCCAGGGACATCGCAAGATCCTCGTGTTCTTCCTGATCGACCCGTCAGAGAAGATCGTCTCGACCTCCGACGTGCCACCGCAGCAGCCCTGGTCCGCCACCTCGACCATGACGCTTGAACAGGCCAGGAGCTACCGAGAACAACTCATGCAGGAACGCAAGTTCTTCGTCGACGAACACAACGACCAGCTCTACGAACGAGAGTTCTCCCTCTGCGAGCACTGAGTTGTAGTCTCGGGTGATGCCTGACAACGATCGACTGACGGTTCCCGGCGTGCCGTTTCCGCTCGTGCCGTCGTCGGCGGAGCTGTGGCGGGTCACCGAGGCGAGCGGCACTGTGACGGTGTCGGCGCAGCCGCACACGGACATCTTCATCGACCCGGGCAACGGCTCCGGTGACGCGGGCGAGAGCACCGGGATGAGCGCGGAGTCGATGCTCAACGCGGCGACCCTGCTCGGCGACGTGCCGGAGGGTGACTTCCAGCTCAGCGCGCGGGTCACCGTGGGTTTCGCCTCGACCTTCGACGCCGGGGTACTGCTGCTCTGGCTGGACGAGCGGCACTGGGGCAAGCTGTGCTTCGAGTTCTCTCCCGCCGGTGAGCCGATGGTCGTGTCGGTCGTCTGCCGCGGCGTCTCCGACGACGCGAACGCCTTCGTGGTGCCCGGCCGGTCGGTATGGCTGCGGCTCTCGCGCATCGACCGGGTCTACGCGTACCACGCCTCGCTCGACGGCAAGACCTGGCAGATGATCCGCGTGTTCGTGCTCGACGAAGAGACGTCGCGCGACCGGATCGGCTTCGAGGGCCAGTCGCCGACCGGCGACGGCTGCGACGTGACCTTCGACGAGATCCGCTTCCTGCCCGAACGCCTCTCCGACCTCCGCGACGGCTCCTGACACCGAACCGGATCACCTCCCCCCGCCGGGGGTCCTGAACGCGGCCCAATCGCCGGAACCAGGTGAGTCGATCATGCCGGGCAGACTACCGGCCCTGGTCCGACGGCCGGCGGGCGCGGGCCGCCTCGATGTCCGGGACATGCTCCTCGGCCCACAGCCGGACGGCGCGAAGGGGGACGAGCAGGGAGCGGCCCAGCGGGGTCAGGGCGTACTCGACGCGGGGCGGGTTCTCGTCGTACACACGGCGGCTGATCAGTCCGTCGGCTTCGAGGGAGCGCAGGGTCTCGGTCAGGGCCTTCGGCGTGATGCCCCGGATGTGCCCCTTCAGCTCGCTGAAGCGGCGCGGTCCGCCGTCCAGCGCGTTGACGACGAACACGGTCCAGCGGGCGCCGATGCGGTGCAGCACCGTCCGGCTCGGGCACGTCGCCGCCATGACGTTGTACGCCTCGCCCATTGCCGCGCTCCCGGTTTCGTTGAAGATACCGGTATCAAATCTATACCGTGGCGCCCGGTTCGAGGAGAGGGAGTGCCATGGAACGGATCCTGGTCATCGGCGGTGCACGCGCGCTCGGCGCGGCCGTCGCGAGGCGCGCGGTGAGCGACGGGTACGAGGTCGTCGTCGGCGCCCGCGACCTGGCCGCGGCCGACGCGCTGGCGAGCGAGACCGGCGCCACGGCGGTGCGGGTCGATCTGCAGGACGAGTCGACGCTCGCCGCCGCGGCGGAGCGGCTGGAGGAGGGGGTCGACCACATCGTGACGACCGGTGCGGCGCCGCACGACGTGCGCGCGACCGAGCTGGATCGCGATCTGCTGCTGGCCGCGTTCACGGCGAAGGTGGTCGGCCCGATGCTGGTGGCCAAGCACTTCGCGCCCGTCCTGCGGCCGACCGGATCGATGGTGATGTTCTCCGGTGTCGTCGGCTGGCGCCCCCGGCCGGGTTCGCTCGTCAAGGGGGTCACCAACGGTGCGGTCGAGTACGCCGCGCGCCACCTGGCGGCGGACCTGGCGCCGATTCGTGTCAACGCCGTCTCGCCCGGTGTCGTGGACTCGGGCGCGTGGGACCGGCTCGGGGACAAGAAGACCGCCCTGCTCCGCAAGAGCGCGGCCGGAACCCTCGCCGGACGTCACGGCGAGACGGACGACGTCGTCGACGCGGTGATGTGGCTCCTCCGCGCGGGTTTCGTCTCCGGGGAGACGATCCACGTCGAGGGCGGCGCCCGCCACACGTCCGCCTGACCCACCGGTCCGCCGCGGCGGGTCACAACCCGCCGGAGAGCTTGAACGCCGCCCAGACCACCTTGCCGGGCCCGTCGCGGTCGGCGGTGCCCCAGTCGTCGGCGAGGGCGGCGACGAGGAGGAGGCCGCGGCCCCGGTCGTCGGTGTCCGCGGGGGTGCACACGCGGGGCTCGCCGCCCCCGGCGTCGTGCACCTCGACGTGCACGAGGTGCTCCTGTGCGAGGACCCGTACGAGGAAGCGGTGGCCGGCGGGGGTGTGCCGCCGCGCGTTGGTCGCCAACTCGGAGACACACACCCGGATGTCGTCCGCCCGGTCCCCCGCGCACACCGCCGCGGCGACGAAGTCCCGCGCTTTCCCGACCGAGCGCGCCCCCCGCGCGAACATACGCGCCTGCGTGATTCCCTCGCCCGCCACCTGCCTGTACGCCATCGCCATCCCTGCCAATCCGACTGTTCGACCGCCGCCCACGGCCAGCATCTACTACGTTGCGTGAAGTGGGCATTGCGCTCAGTACCGGGAGGCGACAGGTCTTTATGTTTGGCCCCACCGCTGGGGAGATGGGAGTCGTCCAATGCTCGCACGTCCGCGTGAACTGACCCCTGACCGAAGTGCCCGACACCTTTTCGGCGCGAAGATGCGCGGCCACAGAATGCGCGCGGGTATGAGTCTCGAAGCGCTGAACGACGTGGTGAACATCAGCCGCAGCCACCTGTCGCGCATCGAGACGGCGGATGCCATGCCGCCGCCGGACCTGCCGCCGCGGCTGGATGCGGCGTTCGGGACGGACGGGATCTTCCAGGAGCTGTACGTGCTGGCGGCGAAGGAGATCCATCCGGACCAGTTCAAGCGCGTCATGGAGCTGCAGGCCCGTGCGCAGGTGTTCGGGGAGTACGGCGGCCAGCTCGTGCCGGGAATCCTGCAGACGGCCGACTACGCCCGTGCGCAGTTCAGGGAGGCCGACCCCTGGGCGCCGGAGGACAAAATCGAGGAACTGGTCACCGCTCGTCTGACTCGGCAATCGGTGCTTTCTTCGGACACGTTGCTCGACTACTCGGCGGTGCTCGACGAGGCCATGCTTCGCCGGGGCTTCGGCGGACCGGACGTCATGCGGGCCCAGCTCGCCCGTCTCGCGGAGCTGACGCTCACCGAGAAGACGATGGTCCAGGTCGTCCCCTTCGGCGTCGGGGGACATGGGCTGGCCGGAGGCACGCTGGTGCTGATGACCATGGAGAACGGCGCACGGTTCGCCTACGAAGAAGGCATCAGCACGGGCACGTTGATGGAAGATCTGGAAAGCGTCATGAAACGGCAGCGGGTATACGATCTGGTAAGGGCATCCGCCCTGTCGCCGAAGGACTCGGCGGCCTTTATCCGGTCCGTGATGGAGGAACTTCCGACATGAGCACCACGCCTGACCTCTCCCCCGCGGTGTGGGTCAAGTCCAGCTACAGCGGAAACGGCGGGTCCAGCTGTGTCGAGTGGGCACCGGCCTACGTGACCTCAGGCGTTGTCCCCGTCCGCGACAGCAAGGACCCCGAGGGCCCCGCGCTCACCTTCGAGCCGTCCGCCTGGTCGTCGTTCGTCGCCGCCGTCCAGCGCGACGAGTTCGGCCCCGCGTGACGTAGCCCCGCCTCGGCAACCCCGGCCCCCGCCTCCGGCGGGGGCCACTTCAGCCCAGGGCCTCGACCGCGCGCAGGATCAGGCGCCGTAGCGCGGCAGAACGTCGGTGGCCACCGGGGACGGCAGTGGAGCGGGCAGTTCGATCGCCTCTCCGTACACCCCGTCGAGCCGGCCGTGGTACTCGCCGTCCTTGGGGTGGGTGTGCAGGACCCAGCGGCCGGTGCGGGGGTCGAGGACGAGCAGGGTGGCGACGCCCGCGCGGGCATACCAGCCGTTCTTGTCGGTGATGTCCTTCGCCTTCTCCGACTGCGAGATCACCTCGACCGCGAGCGCGACGTCACGGGGGTCGGCGAGCCACGAGTCGTCCTCGTCCCACTCCACGGGCAGGACCGCCAGGTCGGGGGTGGCGTAGTCGTCCGGGTCCTCCGGCATCGCGACCGAGGACATCTCGTACGGGGCCAGCCCCTCGGGCAGTCCGGGCTCGATCTGGACCCGCAGGCGGCGGATGGTGCCGACGTGCTTGCCACACGAGGTGGGGGACATCACGAGGCTGCCTCCGATGATCTCGGCAGGCAGGCCCGTGGACGCTCCGATCTGCTCGGCTACCTCACGCAGGTTCCCGGGGCGCGGGTGCAGTACGGGAAGGGGCACAGCTGCCCACCTCCTCATCGGCGGCCGGTGGGTCCCACCGTACCGGGTACAGCTCCACGGCCGGGGCAGACGCCTCCGAGGACGCCTGTGACCGGGAGATCCGCAGCGGGCCACGGCTCAGCCCAGGGCCTCGATCGCGCGCAGGATCAGCGCCCGCGCCTCCGCGCCGTACACCGCGAGCCGGGTGAACTGCGCGAACGCCTCCTCGTACAGCTCGATCTCGCTCGGCTCGGTGACGCGCACGCGCGCTGCGAGCAGTTCGACGTTGACCTGCGTGTCATCGAAGATCGTGAACGCCTCCAGCGGCCACACGACTCCCTCTCGCGCCGCGTTCTCGGGCACGATGCCGAGGGAGACCGCCGGCAGCGTCATGCACGCCAGCAGGTTGCCCAACTGGCCCGACATCACGTCCGCGTCTCCGAGTCGGTGGTTCAGCACGTGCTCCTCGATGAGAACCGCGAAGCGGTGGTCGCCTTCGCGGACAACGCGCGAGCGCCGCATGCGCGCGGTCACGGCCTCGCTCACGTCGTCCGGGGTGCCGCGGAAGCCCGCGATGGTGCCCAGGAGAGCGGTGGCGTACGCGGGTGTCTGCAGGTAGCCGGGGACGACGTTGGAGGCGTAGGTCCGGAAGACCCGGGTGCGCTCGTACAGCGGTGCGGCGGCTTCCTGCAGTCGGCGCAGTCCGGCGCGCTGGAGCCGCCGCCACTGGACGTACATCTGGTCCGCCTGCCGGTTGGCGGCGATGAGGTCGGGCGCCTGCTTCTCGACGTCGCACGCGGTGCACCAGGCGCGTATGTCGGCGTCAGACGGAGCAGTGTGGGCGTTCTCGATACGTGACGGCTTCGCGACCGACCAGCCGCAGCGCGCGGCGAGTTCCTTGCTGGTGATCCCTGCGTCCAGGCGCAGCTCTCGCAGCCGGGCCGCGAGAGCTGCGCGCGCCTCATGGGCACTGGACGACGGGGACAGAGGCATCGGTGCTACTGGATCTCGTATTCCTCGTGCGGGACAGCGCGTGCCCAGACCTCCTCGAAGGCTGCGGCGCAGCGTTCGACGAGCGACAGGTCATTCTGCAACTCCTTGTCCACCCATTGTCCGTCACCGGAGAAGTGGTGGATGCGAATGAGCCGGCCGTCGAAGATCCAGAAGTCGCAGCCGGGGAGCAGCAGGTCCGCTGTGCGGCGCCGCGGTAGCCACCGCACCAGTTCGCCGGCCTTGACGTTGGCGGTGGTGACGTAGTGCTCCCAGCGGATGTAGTCGGTCACCGGCTCGCTGACGACCCGGGCCCGGCGCAGCGACACGCCGCGGGAGACAGCGGCTGCAACATCATCGTGGAACGGCCGCCACCAGGAGGCGCGGTCCTCCCAGTCGACGCGGTGACCGCGCCGCCACGCCTCGAAGCGCGGGTTGGAGAAGTACCGATCGCGCATCTCCAGGTGGACGGCGGACTGCTTGGCGCCGGCGAGGAGTTCACCGAACTCCGGAATCGAGTTCATCGCACGCCCTCCTGAGTGCGGGGATCATCCTCTGCGGGATCCTGATGACGGTCTCCTCCTGCGGCTTCGGAGACCGCGCCGGTGAGGCGCTGTCGCACTCGGCAGTCGTCGCCTCGTCGGCGGTGTAGCTCTGGACGAGTAAGTCTCCCGCCTCTGCGTCGACCCACACTGTGGGGCATCCGTCTTCGTCCGTCTCCGGGTCGATCCCAACGAACCGAATGGTCATGGCAACACTCCTGTCTCGCGAGCTGGTTACGGAGAATTTCACCACCTTCGGCCGGTGAGGTGACGCCGTCAAGGGCGCACTGCGGTAGCACACCAGCACACCTCAAGATGCGCGTAATTCTGTGTAACGGTTCTCCAATGCGCTGCCGCGCATCCCTACCTTCCTGGGCATGGCCACCCACGCAGAGGCGCCGTCGGCGTCTGAACGTCCATTGCTGACCCTGCGCGTGTCCCGCGACAGCGGGCGCACCTGGGGGCGTGAGAAGGACTTCTACGCCCGCGACTGCCTGCCTCCTCTGCTCAACAGCACCATGCCGCCGTGCGAGTGCGTGCGCTGTAAGGGGAGGCGGTGACCTTGACCGCAGATGCGGGGGGGGCGCAGGCGGCCGTCGCACCTGCCCTGTGCCGCCCGTGGTCCTCCCGGTCCGCGACAGCAGGGAAGCGCAGCCCGCCCGCGGCTGCGAGACGTGCGGCCGGCTCGACCACGACCGGCGGGACGCGCGCAACCGCGGCGACCACTCGGCCGCCACCGACCGCTCCGGCCTCATCCGTCGGCACCCCGTCCACTGAACTCCCGCCTCCTGGCCGACCAAGTCCTCCGGCCAGCAGGCGGGCCGCCCCGGGGGTTCCGGGGCGCGCTGGAGAGGAGGCACACCCGATGACCTTCAACAACCCGCTGACGATCAACCCCGTCGCCTGGGGCGACCCGGGCGACGAGGACGACAACACCGACATCGAGGACGGCGACGGCGGAGGCGGCAACCCGTCCCCCGGCCACCGCTGACATAACCGAAATGTCAGTCCCCGCGGCTACCGTGCCGCGGGGGCCGCCACAGACCGACAGGAGCAGCATGGGCAGCGAGCAGACCGGCACCGGCCGCGTCACCGTCTACCCACTTACCCACCACTGGCCCGACCGCCGCTGCCTGCTCGCCTACACCACCACCGGCGACTTCGGCACCACCGCCATCGTCGGCGTCCTGCCGGTGCCGGAGCTGGAGCACCCCGACCTACTGGCGGTCGCCGCCGCACATCATGCCCAGGGCCTGTACAGCTCCCGCGGCGGCCACGAGAACGCCTGCGCGGGCTGGGTGATCTGCACCGGCTGGTCCGCCCGCATCGGCGGCTCCGGCCCCCGCCTCGACGTCCAGAGCACCGCCTGGAGCCTGCGCCCGGACCGCCGCATCCCACTGGCCGAGCAGATGTACGGCCACGACATCCTGCACACCGGCACCTTCACCCTCGACGACGGCGAGTTGATGAAACAGGCGCTCCGGCTCGCCCCTTGACGCCCGGCGTACGGGCATGCAGTGCGCGAGCGGGTGGCGCGGGACCCCGGCGGAGGTCCCGCGCCACCCACGGTCCGGGCCGGGCCCGGAGCGGGGGCCCGGGCAGGGTCAGGAGGCCGCGTTCCACCTGTCGCGGTCCCGGTAGGCGGGGGCCCACTGGTCGGCGAACATGGCGCGCACGTTCTCCGGCATCCGCGCCGTCATCATCTCGACGACGTTCTCGTCGGCGTCCTCCAGCAGCCACGGGAGCAGCGTCGCGGTGTCCGGGCCGGTCTTGGCGACGTGCACCTCGCTGTAGTGCTGCCACTGCTCCTGCGTCAGCCGCGCGTCGATCAGCGGGAGCGCCTCCTTCTCCTCGTGCTCCAGGTGCGCGGCCAGCGCCTCCGCGAGCGCGCCGGTGACGGACGCGACCTTCTCGCGGTCGGCGCCCTCGTCGGCCAGGACGGCGTCGACCGACTCCAGCAGCGGGTCGAGCTGCGCGTGCTCGGCCTCGATCGCGTCGAGGACCGCCTCCTCGTCGGGCTTGCCGGCGACGGCCTCGCGCAGCGGGGGCCACAGGGCGTCGTCCTCGGAGCCGTGGTGGATGGTCAGGGCCTTCTTGAACAGCCCGTAGCTGGAGCCGTTGGCAAGGATCCGGCGGGGGTCCACGTCGGTGCGGGCGGCGACCTCGGCCATCTTCGTCAGGTCACGCCGCAGGGCGTTGTGCATCGCGTACATCATCGACATGTCTATGTTGCCGGTCATAGCTCGCTTCCGTGTCTTCGGTAGGGGGCGGGGGCGTCCGGGTTGGTCTACGGCGTCCCTCCTTGTCCGTATGACAGGCGGCGGGCGGGCGATGTGACGCGCCCGGACCGGAGGCGGCCGGTCTTGCTACGGGCCGTTGCGGAGGCTTACCTTCGCGCTGTCGCTCCTTCACGCTGTCGCCGCCGCGACGCGCCCCGCACACCCCACGCCCGGCGCGCCGCTGGACCCCACCGGCCCGGAGGCGCTCATGTCCGTGACCGTTCTGCGCCCCGCGGAGGCGCCCGTACTGGTCGGCCGGGCGCGGGAGTTGCGCGCCCTCGTGGACGCCGCCACGCACCCGCCGTCCGTGGCGATGGTCGAGGGCGAGGCGGGTATCGGGAAGACGCGGCTGATCCGGGAGGCGCTGCGGCATCCCGCGGTGCGCGGGCGGCGGGTGCTGCTCGGCGGGTGCCGGCCGCTGCGCGAACCGTTCCCGTACGGGCCCGTGTTCGACCTGCTGCGGCATCTCTCCGGCGGGCTGCCGACCGCGCTCAGCCCGGTGTGCGGTGCGCTGCGCGCGTACCTGCCCGAGCTGGCCGACCGGCTGCCGCCGGCGCCCGAGCTGCTCAGCGACCTGCGGGCCGGGCGGCACCGGCTGTTCCGGGCCGTACGGGCGCTGCTGGACGCGGCCGGCGAGACGGTGATGGTGGTCGAGGACCTGCACTGGACCGACCACGGCACCCGCGACCTGCTGCGCTTCCTCGTCGACGACCCGCCCGACGGCCTGTCGGCCGTGCTCAGCTACCGCCGCGAGGACCTGCCCGGCAGCGGGCTGCCGCTCGGCCGCGCGTACCGCCAGCCGCCCGGCACCACCGCCGTCGCGATCCCGCTGCGGCCCCTGGACGTGCCCGGCGTACGCGGCATGTTCGCCGCCCTGACCGGGTCTTCCGACGCCGCGTCCGCCGCCTTCGCCACCGAGCTGCACCGGCGCACCGCCGGTATCCCCTTCGTCGTCGAGGAGGTCGTACGGGCGCTCCCCACCGACGCCGCCAGCGATGCCGACACCGGCACCGGCATCGGCACCGGCATCGACGCCGCCGCCGGACACGGCGCCCTCGCCGCCATGGCCGTCCCCACCCGCCTGAAGGAGGCCGTCGCCGACCGCATGAGCCTGCTCTCGCCCGCCGCCGCCGACGCCGTACGCGCCGCCTCCGTCCTCCGCGTCCCCGCCGGCGAGGCGCTCATCGCCGCCGTCGTGCGCGGCACCCCCGGGCAGCCCGCCGCGCCGGCGGACTCCGCGGCCGTACGCGAGGCGCTGCTCGCCGGCGTGCTGCACGAGTGGGGCGAGGACCGCTACGGCTTCCGCCACGCCCTGGCGCAGCAGGCCGTCTACGCCGGCCTCCTCGGCCCCGACCGGCACCGGCTGCACCGGCAGGCGATGCGCGCGCTGGCCGCCGAACACCCGCAGCCCCTCATCCAGCTCGCGTACCACGCGAACCACGGCGGCGACCTGGCCCAGTGGCAGCGCTACGCAGAGGCCGCCGCCGTCTCCGCACGCGAGATGGGAGATCTGGCGCTCGCCGTCGGGGTGCTGGAGGAGCTGCTGTCGGACGGGCGGCTGGGCCGGTCTGACCGTCACGGAGCAGCCCGTATCGCCGTCGACCTCAGCCGCGACGCCGTCGTCGGCCTCACCCACCACCGGGCCACCGAGCTGCTCCGGGACATCGTGCGCGACGGCCACATCCCCGCCGGGGTGCGCGGCGAGATCCGGCTCAACCTCGGCCTGCTCCTCTACAACCAGGCAGGCCGCTACGAAGAGGGCCGCGTCCACACCGAGACGGCCGTGGCCGAACTGCACGGCCGGCCCGCGCTCGCCGCCCGCGGCATGGCCGCGCTCGCCATGCCCAGCTGGGGCGACCACCCGCGGCACGTGTACGAGCGGTGGATCGGACGCGCCGAGGAGCTGGTGGCGCACGAGCCCGACCCCGCCGTGCGCACCGCCGTACGCGGCAACCACCTGGCGCTGCGCATGAGCCTCGGCGACCCGGCCGTCTGGGACGAGGCCGAACGCCTCATCGCCGGGCCGGTGCCCGGCACCCACCGCCGCCAGGTCGCCCGCGCCTGCGGCAACTTCGCCGACGCCGCCGCCTGCCTCGGCCACTACCAGGCGGCGCAGCGCTACCGCGGCGAGGGGCGGCGGCTGTCGGCCGAGTGCGGGGCGGCGTACCTCGAAGGGATCGTGGAGGGCACGGCGCTGCGGCTGGAGTGGTACGCGGGCCGCTGGCGGGGGCTGGCGGAACGGTGTCGGCACACCCTCGACGCGGTACGGGGTGTCTCCAGCATCGCCGCCGACGCGCACCTGGTGCTGGGGCTGCTGGCGTCGGCGCTGGGCGAGTGGGACGAGGCGGCGGCCGAGCTGGCGGCGGCCGGGCTCGCCGACCCGCGCAACGCGCCCGCGCCGATACTGGCCACCGCCTCCGGCGCGATGACGCGCCTGCTGCAGGCGCGGGGTGAGCCGGAGCGGGCCCGGGCGGAGGCCGAACGGGGGCTGGCGCGTATCCGGCGCAAGGGCATCTGGCCGTGGGCGGGCGACCTGGCGCCGCCGGCGGTCACGGCCCTCGTACGGGGCGGGCGGCTGCGGGAGGCGGAGGAGGCCACCGCGGAGCTGGCCGAGGGCATCGCGGGGCGGGACGCACCGCTGGCGGCGGCGGCGCTGCTGACGTGCCGGGGGATCGTGGCGATGGGAGCGATGGGTGCGATGGGTGCGATGGGTGCGATGGGTGCGATGGGGTCGGGAGGGCGCGAAGGGCTCGGAGGGCGTGGAGGGGCGGCGGGGCGCGCGGCGGCAGGGCCCGAAACGGCGCCGGAGCGCGACTCGGC
>NZ_BAAAPF010000156.1:0-16251 GCF_039531005.1 Streptomyces synnematoformans | reverse complement strand
GCTGCGGGCGCGTCCGGCGCGTCCGAGCCGCGCTCGGCTGCGGACTTGCCCCGGGTTGCGGGGGCGTCCGGCGCGTCCGAGCCGCGCTCGGCTGCGGACTTGCCCCGGGTTGCGGGCGCGTCCGGCGCATCCGCCACGCCGGACCCGCGCTCGGCCGCGGACTCGCCCCGAGCCGCGAGCCCGCCCGGCCCGTACCCGGCCGCCCATCTGCCCTGCGCCGCCGACTCGGACGGCATGCCTGGCCCGATACCGGCCCCCGACCCGCCAGGCCCGCCCGCTGCCGCCGACCCGCTCCAGTCCGCCCCCTCCGCTGCCGCCGATCCGCCCCGCCCGAAGGGAGCACCGTGACCCCCGCCCCGCCCCAACCCCCCGGCGCACCCCGCGCGTCCGCCGCCGCGGCGCTCGCCGACGTCGCCGCCCTCGGCCCGTTCTTCACCCTCACCGTCGGCGGCCCCGACGCCGGCTGGCACCCCGTCGCCGACACCTACGCCCGCGGCGCCGCCGACCTCGTCGCCCGCACCGCCGACCGCTACGGCACCGCCGAACTCCGCATCGGCGCCTCCCTCGTCCAGTTCGGCCACGCCTCCCGGCTCTGGTCCCCCGTACTGGCCTGCGCCCTGCTCCACGGCGTCGTCCCGGACCTCGACGGGCTCCAGCGCGCCGACGACGGCCCCGCGCTGCGGCTGCCCGCGGCCGCGGGCCGGCCGGCGCCCGCGGCGTCCCGGCTGCCGGAGGTGCTGTACGACGCCGTGGTGACCCGGCACCTGGAGCCGTTCGCCGCCGGCCTGCGCGTCAAGGTCGCCCCCGGCCTCCTCTACGGCAACGCCGCCTCCGCGCTCGTCGGCGCCGCCGCCGCGCTCCGCGCCGCCCGCCCGGCGCTGGGCGACCCGCTGACCCGGCTCGCCGAGGACCTCCTCGGCACCGGCCGGCTGGCCGGCACGGGTCGGCTCACCGGACCCGCGCCGTCCTTCCGGCGCCGCAGCTGCTGCCTGTACTACCGGGTGCCCGGCGGCGGAAAGTGCGGCGACTGCTCGCTGCACCCCTGACCGCTGTGCGGCAAACGGCCCCATCCGCGGGTGGAAATGCCTGCTGAAAGGGGGGTTGTGCAGCCACGTTGGTTACGGCGGCTGAGTAACGGTCAGGTATAGGCGCCGTCATGACGGGTAGCCGCACACCACGCCTGTCGAGCAGAAGTCCACTTCAGGGGGACACCATGACGACATTCGCGACGCACGACCCCGGCCCCGGGACCGACCGCCCAGGGACCGACCGCCCCGGAGCGGCAGCCCTCGGGGTGGCAGACCCCGGAGCGGCAGACCCCGGGGTGGCCGCCCCCGGCGCCCACCCGCTCGCCGGCCTCGACCTCCCGCCGCTGCCCGAACTGCGCGATACCAGTACGGACGACGCCCGCGCCCTGTCCCGCGTCCTCTTCGCCCGGCTGGCGGAGCTGGAGGAGGGCACGTACGCGTACTCGTACGTCCGCAACACCCTCGTCGAGCTGAACCTCGCGCTCGTGCGCTTCGCCGTCAGCCGCTTCCGGCTGCGCAGCGAGTCCCGCGAAGACGTCGTCCAGGTCGGCACCGTCGGCCTCATCAAGGCGATCAACCGCTACGACCTCGCCGAGGGCACCGAGTTCCCCACCTTCGCGCTGCCGACGATCGTCGGCGAGATCAAGCGTCACTTCCGCGACACCTCGTGGGCCGTGCGCGTGCCGCGCCGCATGCAGGAGCGGCGGCTGACGCTGGCGAAGGCGAGCGCCCGCCTGGAGCAGACCCTCGGCCGGGCCCCGGGCGTCGCGGAGTTGGCGGAGCGGACGGGGCTGGAGCCGGACGAGGTTCTGGAGGGGCTGGTCGCGGCGAACGCGTACACGACGTCGTCGCTCGACTACCACGCCGCGGACGAGGAGGGCGAGTCCTTCCTCGCCCGGCGCACGGGCGCGCCGGACCCGGACCTGGAGAAGGTCGACAACCTGGTGTCGCTCAAGCCGCTGGTCGAGGCGCTGCCCGAGCGGGACCGGAAGGTGCTGAACCTGCGGTTCGGCGCCGAGATGACGCAGAGCGAGATCGGCGCGGAGCTGGGCATCTCGCAGATGCACGTGTCGCGGCTGCTGAGCGGGCTCCTGCGGCGGCTGCGCGACGGGCTGACCGAGGAGACGTAGGCGGCGCCGCCGGGCGCGCGGCGCCGTACCACCGTCGGAGGGCGGTACGCCCGCGTTCGCTCCAACGCCTGACAGGGCACACCGCGCCCGCACACACTGGGTGCATGTGGGACTACCGGAAGCAACCGGCAACGCCGGACCACCTCACCATCCGCGTCACCCACCGGGACGACCCCGTCTCACAGGTCACCGAGCTGGACGCGATCCACGGCGGGCAGCGGTATCCGGGCATCCGGGTGCGGGGGCCGCTGTTCGGGTTCGCCGTGCAGACCCCGCGGGACCGGCCGCGGTGGCGGCTGCTCGACAGCATGCGCACCGGGTTCCCCCAGGACGCGCGGGACGAGCTGAACTCGTACCTGTGGCTCTACGCGAAGGACGAGGCCAAGGACCACCGCGAGCGGCGGCGGCTGCTGGCCGGCGTGGCGCGGCTGGAGAAGGAGCGGATCGACGAGCTGCACGTCGGCCGGGACCGCTACCGCATCGTGCGGGCCGACGAGTTCGCCCGGATCGGCAACGGCGAGCTGGAGCCGCCCCGCCCCACCGACCACCCGGAGGACACCCACTGGGACCTGGAGAAGAGGGAACCGGCGTCCGCCACCGTGGGCTTCGTGGTCGACCATGCGGCGGAGGTGCAGCTCTCGGAGGGGCTGGAGCGGCTTGAGCTGCTGGAGAGCGTCTACACCTCGGCCCGCTTCCCGCCGGACGTCCTCGCCGACTCCCGGCGCGCGCTGCGGACCCACCCGGGGGTGGTGCTGCTGCCGCCCGCGTTCCGGGTGCTGGAGCGGCTGGAGGAGTCCTGGACGATGTTCCTGGCCCAGCAGTTCGACACCCCGCAGGCGGCCCGGCGCGCCCTGGTGGACTACTTCCTCAAGACCGTGCCCATGCTGCAGGAGATCCCCGGCTGGGAGGCGGAGTACTCCGAGAAGGACCTTGAGGTCTTCACCAAGGCCGCCCACCGGTTCATGCGGCAGCGCGGCCCGAACGAGATGCGGGCGCGGGGGCGTACGTTCCAGATCGTGCGGGTCGAACGGATGATGCGGATCGGACCGGACGGCCCCGAACCGCCCCGCCCCTCCGACCAGGACCACCAGGGCCCGACCAAGATCCGCCCCACCATGGACGAATGGGGCAACATCTCCCACGCCGCCGACGAGGACGACGAGGGGGACGAGGGGGACGAGGAGGAAGACTGACGAGGACGGCCCCCCGCCCGCCGACCGCGCGGGCGGCGCGGGTCCTGCGGGGCGGAGGCACGGCGTGTACGCGGACGCCGCCGCCCGGCGCGCCGGGGCCGGGCGGCCCGGCTCAGCCCGGGGCCTCGACCCTGAGGCCGGACTGTGGAACGAGCCGGGTGCCTCGGGCAAGCGCGCCACCATCAGGGCCGCGTACTACACGGTGTCGGCCTACGAGGAAGCGATGCAGTGTCTGTCCCGGATGAACCTGGCCGACACCACTTCCGAGGACGCGAGGGGGTCTCGGAAGTACGGCGGGACCCCCTGACCGCGTGCTCCGTGCTACGGCCGCCAGGGGCTATCGGTCTTCCTGGAGCTTGAGTAGCTCGAAGAAGATCGAGGTGGCTCCTTGGCTGACGAGTTCGTCGAAGGTGCCGGTCTCGGCGATGCGCCCTTGGTCGAGGACGATGATGCGGTCGGCGAGGCGGGTGTTGGCCAGCCGATGGTGACGAACACGGTCGCCCGTCCCTCGGCGAGCGCCCTGAGCCGGGTGTAGATCCGGTGCTCGGCACGAGCGTCGAGCGCGGCGGTCGGCTCGTCCATCACGAGGACGGGGACGTCGCGATGGAAAGCGCGAGCGACCGCGAGGCGCTGCCATTGCCCGCCGGACAGGTCGTGTCCTCCCCACCAGGAACGGGCCAGCGACGTGTCCAGCCCGTGGGGCAGCGCGGCGATGACACCGTCGGCGCCGGCCGCCTCGGCGGCGGCGTGCACGTCGGGGTCGCCGTCAGGGCGGGGCTGGCCGAGGGTGATGTTCTCGCGAGCGGCCAGTGGCCAGCGGGTGTAGTCCTGCGGGACGAGCGCCACCTTGGACAGCGCCTCGTCCGGGTCGGCGTCCGCCAGGTCCACCCCGTCCCACCGCACCGAACCGCTGGTGGGCAGGTAGAGCCCGGTAAGGATGCGGGCGAGGGTGCTCTTGCCGGCGCCGTTCTCGCCGACCAGGGCGATGACCTCGCCGCGCTTGAGGTCCAGGCTGACGCCCTCCAGCGCAGGCCGGTAGGCGCCGGGGTAGGTGAAGGAGACGTCCCGGGCGGTGATCACCTGCGGTCCGTCCTCGGCGATGAGGGCCGGACCGCGGCGGGTCGTCCACGGTTTGGCCACGGCCAGGAAGCGGGCCCAGTCGTCCAGGGACAGCGAGGTGCGGAACAGTCGGGCCCCGGCCCGCACCGTCGTCGCTAGAGCCGCCATTGAGGTCCGTACCGCCAGGGCCGCGGTCCCCGCGACCGCAAGCTCCATCCGGCCGCTCGACACCAGGAGCACGAGCACGCCCCAGGTCGCGGCGGTGCCCACCGCGGTGAGCGCGTCACCGATCCCCTGCACCATCAGGGCCTGCCGCGTCGCGCGGAGCTGTTCGGCCTCCAGGCGGGAGGAGACGAGGCGGTACTGCCGGATGAGGAAGGCGGCCATGGTGCCCGCGCGGACTTCATCGGCGGTATTCCGCTCGGTGCTGTACGACCGGAACACGCTGCGGAGACGGGAGTCGGCGAGGTTGCGGTGGTGGGCCGCGTGCTCGATCCGAGCGCCGCGTACGGCGCCCCACGCGCACGGGACGACGGAGAGGACCAGCAAGGGGAGCACCACCGGGTGCAGCACGGTGACGACCGTCGCGGCGGCGGCCAACTGCGCCGCCGCGGACGTGAGGAGCTGGGCGTCGAGGATGAGGTCGCCGGTCTTCTCCGCACCGTCGGAGGCGGCGGCGTGAGCGTCGGCGAAGTCCGGGTCCTCATACGCCACCAACTCGGCGGCGGTCGCCGCGGTGATGACCTCAAGGTCGGCCTCGCGTACGGCCTTCGGGGCGAGCCGGGCCGCGGCGGCGCGGGCGCAGGCGTCGAGCAGGTAGCGGCCGGAGGCCGCGAGAGCGAGAACCACCACCGCGGTCAGGTTCTCGCGCAGCCCGGCGGCGATGTCGTCTCCGGTGAAGACGGCGGCCAGCACGCGGGCGGTGGCCGCGAGCGCGGTCACGGTGAGCGCGGTGGCGCCGATCTGGCAGGCGAGCAGGGCCAGGACGGCACGGCGGTCGGTGCGCCAGCCAAGCCGGGCGGCCTGACTGAGCGTGCGGGGCAAGCGGCGCGCTATCGCGGCGGTGGACAAGTTGTCGCTCGCCTCGACGTGCCGGCCGGAGGCCAGACGCATGACCGGCGGCTGGCCCGCGGCGGCGGGCGGGGAGGATGGAGAAGAACTCACGAGACCCATCAGTGCGCCGAACCAGGCAGCCGGGCAACGGGATTGTTCCGTCCGTCCGGTATCGCTCCTGGTGGCCCCGATCGAAGGTCAGCAGCACTGCCGGGATTTCACCCGTTCGAGTGAGCCGTGGTCCGGGGCGGGGAGGCTCGGGCCAGGCCCGGACCACGGCGGCCCGGGGCCTCTACGGCACGGACAGCACCTGCATCCACGGCCGGTCGACGGCGTCGCCGATGTCCCGGCCGACCGCCCCGTCGGGCGCCTCGGCCCAGGCGTGCGCGGCGTCGGGCAGGAAGCGGGCGCCGAGCACCCAGCGGGCCTGACGGCCGGTCAAGGCGGTGGTGATGACGGTGGCGAGGCTGATCTCCATGCACGCGATCCGGCCCGGCCACCACGACGGGATCACCGACTGCACCGCCGCGTAGAGCGCTTCGAGGTGGGCGAGCCGTGCATGGGGCAGGCCGCGCAGCAGGCGGACGGCCGTGATCTGCCAACGCAACGGCAGCCGGCTCAGCGCCAGGGAGAGCACCAGGCCAACGGACGCCACCAGACGGTCGCGCCACGGCGTGGTGGGCCGGGCGGCCGGGACCATGACCGTCACCGCCACCACCTCCGCCGCCGGGGGCGGCCGGTGTCGACGAGCACGCCGACGTCCACCAGTTCGTCGACGAACGCGGTGATCTGGGCGCCGACGGCCGCGGGGTCCTGGCCGGTGGGTACGGCGATCTCGTCGGCGAGCCCGGCGGTGCCGCCGCGGACGGTGACGGCGTGCCAGATCTTCGCGGCGTCCGGATCGAGCATCAGCCACCGGCCGCGCCGGACGTCGAGCACCGCTGTGCCGTACGGGCCGGTGGCGTGGTGGACGTGTGCGGCGGGGGTCAGCATGCCGCCTCCAGCGCGGCCCTCTGGTCACTCAGCCACCAGCAGGTCACGATCATCTGGTGCAGGTCGGCGATGAGCGTGGCGCTCTGGCCCCGGGCCGCCTGCGCGAGGGCGGGGCGGACGGCCGCAGGGTCGATGAGCCCGTCGTGCACGAGCGGACTCGATGCCGTCAGCTCGTCGAGCCGGCCTTGGTGGTGGGCGAGTCCGGCGATGCGCTGGGCGGTGAACGAGCCCTTCGAGCGGCGGGAGGTCAGCCAGTCCGGAAGCTCGGGCAGCGCGGCTCGCAGCAGCGGCTTGTAGGCCACCAGCCCGCGTCGGGCCAGGGCCGCGACGGCGAAGGCAGCGCGGACGACGGTGTTGTCGAGGTACGGATACACCGGCCGGATGCCCAGGCTGTGACCGTACGGGGCCCAGCCTCGGGCCGAGGCGCCCACCGACCGCAGGGCGGCCCACTGGTCGAACTCGTCCGCCAGCTCGGTTTGCCGGTCTCCGGAGGCGTGCCGCAGCAGGGCTGCGACCTGGTGGCGGCCGTAGCCGGTCAGCCAGGACGCACCAGCTCCCAGCCGGCACCACGACCAGCCCGCCACGGCAGCCTCCGGCGTGACCGGCCCGCGCTCCAACGCGTCGGCAGCGCGTTCAAGGGAACCGCTCCGGCCCAGTTCAGCGGCCTGTTTGAGGGCCTTCCAGTACGGGCCCGGTGCGGTGTTGCGCAGCCGGGCGAACGCCACGACCTGGCGATGGGCCTCGCGGCGCCGGCCGTCTTGGAGAAGTCGGACCCAGCAGGAGCTGGAGGCGTCCAGCACGATGTCCCCGCCGTGTCCGGTCAGGTGCAGCGGCAGCCCGCGCACCGGGTGCATGTACGAGGCGTCCATGGCGTACATCGCCGCCTCCAGCACTGGCTCGGCTCCCGTCGGCTGCCCGGCGGGGAAGGAGAACGGCAATTGCTCGTCGGCGCCCATGTCGACCGTGTGCGCGATCCCGGTGTGCTCGGTCACGCGGGAGGCGAACGCCATGTCCTCGCCGCTGGTGTACCCGTCCGTGTACGTCACCGCGTGCACGGTCCCGGCGCCGGCGGCCAGGACGACGGCCGCCGAGGAGTCCAGCCCGCCGGACAAGTCCGCCCCCACTGCCCTGCCGGCGGCACGGACCCGGTGCTGGACAGCCTCATTGAGCACCTGCCCGAACCGGTCGGCACCCTCGCGGAGTTCGTCTACCGGTGTGATGCCGGAGATGTCGATGAGCTGCGGGGGCGCCCCGGGCGCGAGCAGCAGTCCGAACCCGCCGGGCACCAGCCGGATCCCCTCGTACGGGCTGCGGTGCGGCCAATGGTGCTCACCCACCGACAGCCGCGCCGCCAGCCAGGGCAGATCCGGCACGAGCGGACGCCCCAAGAGGCGGGCCTCGGTCGCCCACGCCACCCCTTCCTCGCCGCGCAGCGTGTAGTACACGGCCCGGGTACCGGCCAGGTCCCCGCACACGAACCGCTGCCGCCCCTCACTGGCGACCACCCAGTACGAGCCCGGCCACCGGGTCAGCTCCACCAACCGGCCTGCCCGCACGGCCGCGAGCGCGAGCTTGAGTTCCTGCTCGGTGACCGGGCAGTCGCCCACGACCGCGAGGGCGAGTGGCCCGTCGGCGACCGCCTGTACCCGCGTGATCGGTGCTCGGCGGACGTCGCCGAACCCGTCGATCGCCACTCCGTCCACGGCGGCACTGCCGCCGGCCATCCACTCCCGTTCCATCCGCACGCCTCCCCTTCGATCAGCCCTGTGACGCGCCCGGGGGCCGGCCGTACGACGGCCGGCCCCCGGCGTGCTCAGTCAGGTCCTGCGGGCTGTGTCAGCCCTCGAAGTAGTTCGACTTGTCCGAGTCGTTGAACGTCTGGCGGCCCAGCGTGAGGGCCGCCACCGGGTGGGTGCTGATCTGCGGCGCGAAGCCGCCCGCGCTCGGCGCCGCGGCGGGCTTGCCCTCGACGGCGGGCTTGGTGGTGACGGTGGTCTGCTCGGCCATGAGCCGGCCTCCCTTGTCATCGGTGGATGTGAGGTGGTGCTGCCTCTATGTCACCGCGATCGAAGATCCGTTCCCAGAGACAGAGATGGGGACTTGCTGGGAGCGGATCTGGGAGAAACCTGGGACGAGCCTGGGACGTCAGCCCTCAAGGAGGTCGAGCACGGCCCGCTGGTAGACGGCGTACACCGTGGGAAGTTCCGCGAGGTGGGCGCGCTCGTCGATGCCGTGCAGCCCCTCGTACGGCACCCCGAAACCAGCGGTGGCCGGGATGCCCTCACCTGCCAGGAGGTTACCGATGTTCGACGGCCCCGCAGTCTTCGCCCGCACCGTCAGCCCGGCCTCGCCTGCGGCGTTCAGCAGGGCGGCAGCGGGCTCCTCGTCCTCGGTCAGACGGAAGGGCGGCCACGCGGCGATGGGGGTGACCTCAGTCGGCTTCGGGGCGGGCAACTCTGCATCGAGTTCGGCGACGGCCTTGCGGACGAGCGTCTCGGCGTCGTGGGCGTCGAAGCCGGGCGTGGTGCGCACGTCGACGTTCAGGTCGCACCGGCCGGGGGTGACGGAGAAGCCCTGGCCGCCGTGGAACGAGGTCACCGACAGCTTCGGCGGCAGCGGGAACGCCGAGGCCCCGTCGACGTCGGGCAGGTCGGCGGCGTCCAGCAGCCGCACGAGGTGGGCGGCGCGGGAGATGGCGCCGACCACGGCCTTGCTGGACCCGGAGTGCCCAGAGGGAGCGTGCACGGCGAGGGTGGCCCGCCACAGGCCCCGGCCGCCGACCACGACGTCGTCCAGTCCGGGGTAGCCGATCATCACCCCAGCGGGCCGGGCCGCGTGCGGGTCGGCGAGGTAGGCGCGGGCGCCGCCGAAGCCGCCGGTGTGCTCATCCACGTCCAACAGCACGGCGAGACCGCCATGCAGGTCAGCGGCGCGAGGCAGCAGGTCGGCGGCGATGTGGCAGAACATCGCGGCGGCGAGCTTGGAGTCGGACGAGCCACGGCCGAGCAGCCAGCCGTCCACGACGTCGCCACAGGCCGGCGGGAAGGACCAAGCGGTCTCGTCGCCATACGGGGCGGTGTCCACGCACGCGTCCAGCGTCCACCAGGCCCCCGGCCGGCCTCCGGGGATCTCCGCCAGCAGCCCGACCAGCTCGCCCGCCGCGTCGTGCAGGCGGCGGTGCGGCAGGGCGCGGGCCGTCAGCCAGTCCTCCAGCACACCCAAGACCGGCCCGTAGGCGTCGATCCCGGCCCGGCTCGGGCGCCGGACCAGCTCCTGGGCCAGCTCCACCACGGACGCCGCGCGGGCCCCGGCCGCCTGCTGAAGGTTCTCGCTCACGCCTCTCCCCACCACGTCATTTGTGCCGTACCGGCAGCGCGCGGACGGCCTCGATCGTCTCTACCGGCCGTGCGGACGCACACGCCTCCCGCCCATGGTGGACCAGGCCCACCGCCGCCTCACGGCCGAGTAGACACCGCAGTCGAACCCCTCCGCCCCATGGAACGACGGCAGCGGCACCACCGCGGCGGTCTCCGAGGCGACGAAGAACCTCTCCAGCGCCTCGGCAGGCTCCACCATCCCCATGTGCAGCGTCTTGACGCCGTTGCGCCGCGCGGACGGGTCACGCAGCTCCAGCAGCCGCAACAGGTGGCCGGCCAGCACCCGGTGCCGCGGCGGCCCGTACAACACCCGGTAGTGGACCAGGTCCGGCTGCTGGGCCACGGCCGTCTCGATCGCCGCCAGATACGCCTTCTCCCGTGACCGGGAACCGGTGACGACCAGGTGCTCGCGCGCCCCGGCGGCGACATCGACCATCGCCTCGACCAAGTCGGTCCAGCGGGTGAGCACCTTGACCACCACGGCCGTGCCGGAGGACTCCAGCACACTGGTTGCTGCCGCACCGTCCTGATGGGCGAACAGTACTTCCGGGCGCTCCCGGTAGAGCTGGCACAGCCCGGCCCGGTTCCGCTTGCCGGTCCGGCGCCGGCCGGACTCCCACGCGCTCACCAGGCTCGCGTCCGATGCGCCTCCGGTGATCGCGTTCAGGGCGTCGGCGGCCTCCTCCAGCGTCATGTTCCGCGCCACCCGGGCCCGCTTGAGCGCCGAATCCGCGCCGTTGGCCGCGGCCACGGACACCGCCCCCTTCCCATCGGCTGGGGTATACCCGCAGTCTTCCCCGCTGGCAGCGGTCCAGCGAGGCTAGGTCTGGCCGATTACACCCGGCCCCCGGATTGTCGGGGGCCACGGTCCGCAGAGGACGGACCGCTGCCGGGCCGAATGCGAGTTCTTCGACTTCTGCCGCGGCGCCCAGGCCGCCAACCGCTACTTCGAGAACGGCGACCTCACGACCACCGAGACCAACTACTGCCGGGTCTCCCGGCAGGCCCTCCATGGGCCCGCGACTCGCACTCACCGCTGACGAGGACGGCCCCCGCCGGGTGGTGGGGGCCGGTTGCTGGGAACGGTCAGGGGAGCCGGTCAGCCGTGGCGCTTGGCGAACTCCACGAGACCGGCGAACGCTTCGCGGGTCAGGGTGAGGTGCGGGCCGTCCGGGTCCTTGCTGTCCCGGATCAGGAACTCACCGGTGGCCGCCGCGTGCTCCGGCGCCCACTCGATGCACTGGCCACCGTCGCCGCCGCTGTACGTGCTCTTGACCCACGCCACCTCGATGCACTCGCCGCCGTTGCCGCCGCTGTAGGTGCTCTTGGTCCAGCGCAGTGGCCGGGGGCTGTGCGTATCGCTCATCTGGTGTACTCCTCCGCAATCGCTCGGATCAGGGCCAAGGACTCCTCGGGATCACGGGCGGACGCCCGTAGACGCTCGTACGCTGTGCGCGCGTTGTCCACCGCCGCGGCGGAGTCCGTCACGTGTCCCTGTCCCGTGCTCTCCGAGTACAGAACTGTCGTCCCGTCGTCAGGTGTTAGTAGGTTAAACGGTCGGGGCGACGCAGGGGCACCCGCCGCGAAGCGCAGAACTTGGAGCGTGATGTGGGGGTTTCCCACGGCCGAGGCAAGGTGGCGGAGCTGGTCGGCCGTAACGGCGCGGCCGCCCACCTCGGTGCGCAGCGTCGCCTCGTGCAGGATCACCCACAGCAGGGGCGGGTTGTCGCGCTCCATGACCTCGCGACGGGTCAGCCTGGCTTCGACCCTGGCCCTGATCTGGTCGTCGGTCTCGAACGGGTGCGTCGCCCGGAACGTGGCTTCGGCGTACTCCGGGGTCTGCAGCATGCCCATGATCAGCGAGTTGGAGTAGTCCTCGATCCGCTTCGCCTGCTTCTCCAGGTTGATGTACGGCACGAACCACCCGGGGTGTCCGCGCTCGCTCACCCGGACCAGTAACCGGGCGAAGTACCCGGAGGTGTCGAAGTACCGGTCGCACCCCTCGGCGAAGTACATCGACGCCCGCGCCTTGCCGTGCTTGACCTTGGACACGTACGGCTCCTTGTAGCCCGTGGCGTCGGCCAGTTGGCGCTGATTGACGCCCTTGTGCGCCAGGGCCGCCGCCACCTCGCGCCCGAACCACTCCAGGCCGTTCGCGGGTTCACCGTTGAGTTCGGGCGATGGCTCGGTCATGCGTGCACTCCCCCTGGTTCCAGGCGGTTTGGAAAGCGTTCCGGTCTGGTGAGCGTACGTCGCGCCGGTGATGCTGGGAGCACAAAGCGTGAGCATCCGACCCGCGCGGGTGAGGAACGGAGGCACGGACTCCGGAGCGCGGCTCGGCTCGACCCGGAACGAGGTACGCCCCATGACCACGCAGGCCCGTACGTTCACCAGGCATGCCCGCTCGGTCGGCCGGGCGCGCGACTACGTCGCCTCGCTGGTGGGTGCGGCCGACCGGGCGGACGACATCCGCGTCTGCGTCTCGGAGTTGGTGACGAACGCGCTGCGCCACACCCCCGCGGGCCGCGTCTTCCTGGTGCGGGTCCGCGCGGAGGAGCACCTCGTGCGGATCGAGGTGCACGACGCCGGGGACGGCGAGCCCCGGGTGTGCTCGCCCGCGGACACCGACGACCGCGGGCGCGGGCTGCTGCTGGTCGCCGCCCTCGCCGACGACTGGGGCACCACCGACCGCCACGGCCCCGGCAAGGTCGTTTGGGCCGCGTTCAAACTCCCCGGCGTGCCCCCGGCGCAGTGACGGACCGCGGCCGGGGGCCGGGTCGCGGCCACGCGGATGGCCTACGGCGGGGACGTCGTCCCCGCGCCGAGTGCGTTTGTGCTGGTTAAGCTCGAAATGAGCGCTGACCGTCTACCGGCCGGCCCAGGACTGACACATCCCCCGGGAGGCCCGATGTTCGAGGCACACGACATCCGTGAGTGGCGCGGCTACCCCGTACGCGGCGCGGACGGCGGCAAGATCGGCGAGATGGAGGCCGTCTACGTCGACACGCGCACCGACGTGCCGGCCTTCGCCACCGTCAAGGCCGGGGTGCCGGGGCGGCGGCGGCTGGTGTTCGTGCCGCTGGCGGGCGCCTCCGTCAGCCCCGGGTACATGACGGTCGCGTACGACAAGGGGCTGGTGAAGGGCGCGCCGTCGATCGACACGGACGGCGAGCTGGCGTCCGAGCAGGAGCCGGCGGTCTTCTCGCACTACGAACTGCAGTACGAGCCGGGGGCCACGGGCGAACGGCGGCTGGCCCGCCGCTGACGGGCCCGTACCTACCGCGGCACCGCCGTCACCGGCGGCGGGCGTCGTCGCGACGGGCGGGCCGCCCGCGGCGGGGCCGGCGCCGTGCGCGCCAGCAGCGCGTTGAACTGGGCGCCCGCCAGCAGCGCCAGGTTCGAGAACCACAGCCAGATCAGGAAGACGACGACCCCCGCGAGCGACCCGTACAGCCTGCTGTACGTCCCCGCCGCGTACGAGGCGTACAGCGCGAAGCCCGCCGACGCCAGCAGCCACAGCGCGCCCGCGAGCAGCCCGCCCGGCACCGCGTGCGACACCGCGCGCGACTCGGGCGGGCCGGAGCGGAAGAGCAGCAGCACCAGCAGCCCCGCCACGAAGACCAGGAACGGCCAGCGCAGGAAGTCCCACGCCGCCGCCGACTGGGCGCCGAGCCCGAACGGCCCGCCGACCGCCCGCGCCACCGGCCCGGTGACGACGAGCGCGAGCGCCGCCGACACCAGCAGCGTCAGCAGCAGCAGCGCCGTCGCCAGGATCACCGGGGCCCGGCGCAGGACGGGCCGGCGGTCGGGGGTCCCGTACATCGCGTGCAGGGCGCGGCGGAAGACGGACAGGAAGCTGCAGGCGAACCAGACGGCGCTGGCGGCGCCCGCGGCGGTGAGGATCCAGGCGGCGGAGGGCCCGCGGGAGACGTCGTGCAGCGCGTCGTTGAGGGCGGCGCCGGAGCCGGCGGGGGCGATGCCGGTGACGTAGGCGATGAGGGCTTCGGTGCCGGAGGGGTCGGCGAGGCCGATGAAGGTGAGGGTGACGAAGAGCGTGGGCAGGACGGTGAGTATGGCGTAGTAGGTGAGGGCGGCGGCGTAGTCGGTGATGTCGTCGTTCCAGAGGGCCACCGGGGTGCGCCGCAGGGCGCACCGGTAGCGCGTCCAGTCCGTCCGCCCGCTCCCCGCGTGCAACCCGCGCTTCATCGGCCCCATGCTCCGCTCTTCACTCGCTCCGCGCCTGCCCGGCACGCCGCTGCCGGACACCCCTGTCTATCGCGTGCGGGGCCGTTGTCCGTAACAGACGGTGCGGAACGGGGTGGGGGGCGAGCATACGTGCGAGGCGGCGGAGTGCGGGCGCCGCGGCCCGGGCCGGCCCCGTGTCCGGCCCGGGCCGCGGCAGTCTGGTGCGGTGCGCGCGGTGTGCGGCGCGCACGCGGTACGCGGTGTCCGCGGAGTGCGGCGCGTGTGTACGGGCCGTACGTGCGGCGGGCCGCTTCCGTTCAGGCGGCCCCCGCCAGCACCTCCCGCAGCTTCGCGCCGAACGCCTCCGGCTGCCCCGCGTAGCCGAACTCCGCGTCGAGGAAGCCGCCGTGGTGGCTCGGGAAGACCGTCGCCTCCTGCCCGAGCAGCGCCGCCGTGCCGCGCGCCGTGCGCGCCGTGAACGTGTCGCCCGACTCCTCGCCCACCGCGATCACCACGCGCGTCGGCGCGGCGGCGAGCGCGGCCGGGTCCGGCCGGTAGCTGCTGACGGGCCAGGAGCGGTCCGAGAGCAGCGGGTCGTCGCGGTTGCCGTCGTCGCCGGCGGGCATGCCGAAGGCCGCGGGGTCGGCCGGGGGCTGCGCGAAGTACGCGTCGGTGAACTCGCCCTGCCACGCGCCCAGCGCCATGAACGCCGCCATGCCGGCGCCCCAGCCCTTGGCGTGGTACGCGTCCGTGACCGCCTGCCGGGCCCGCTCTGCGGCCGGTGCGTCGGGGAGCGCCGGGATGAGCGGCGGCTCGTGCGCGACGAGCGTGGTCACGTCGCCGGGGTACGCGGCCACCAGCGCCAGCGCCGTCACCGCGCCGCCGCTGCTGCCGAACAGCTCGACGGGTCCGGCGCCGAGCGCGCCGATGACGGCGTGCACGTCCGCGGCCTGCGTCTGCGGCGTGTGGTCGTCCCGGCCGTCCTTGCGGACGCTGCGGCCCAGGCCGCGCGGGTCGTACGTGACGACGGTCCGGTCCGGGAACTGCGCGGCGAGCGCGCGGAAGCCGGTGGCGTCCATGGGCTGGCCGATCAGCATGAGCGGCGGGCGGCCGTCGGCGGTCGGCAGCGGGCCGCGGACGTCGTAGACGAGGTCGGCGTCGGGGGTCGGCAGAGTGTGAGTGTCCATGCAGGTGCAGACGGCGCGGACGTCGAAAACTCATCTCCTGCAACTCCAGGGTTGCAGTCAGCTCTCCTTATGTGCAATGCTTCGGTTGCAGATGGACCACGAGGAGGAACCGTGAACGACACCGCGTACACCGACGCCGAACTGGCCGAACTCGACCGGATCGCCCGGCAGATCGACATCGACGCCCCCGCCGACCGGGTCTGGGACCTGGTCGTACGGCCCGGCTGGTACATCAACGAGGGAGAGGTCGACCCCGCGCAGGAGGTGCGCTACGAGGGCGACGTCGCCGTCGTCCGCGACGAGTCGCTCGGCGAGTTCCGGTTCCGCACCGTGGAGCTGGACAAGCCGCGCTACGCCGCGTTCCGCTGGCTCTCCACCCCGTCCCGGAACGAGTCGGAGGGCTCGACGCTGGTGGAGTTCTGGATCGATGAGCGCCCCGGCGGGGTGACGCTGCGCGTCGTCGAGAGCGGGTTCTCCGGCCTCGCCGACGACCCGGCGGTGTGGCTGAAGGAGCGCGAGGGCAACGACAAGGGCTGGCTGGAGGAGCTGGCGGCCGGGAAGGCGTACGTCGAGAAGACGGCCGCCGCCGCGGCGCCCCGGCCGTGACCGCGGCCGCCGCCCTCCCCGTCGTGTGCGCCGCGCTCGGCGATCCGACGCGCTGGACGATCCTCACCCACCTCGGCGAGGGCCCGATGTCGGCATCCGCGCTGGCGAAGGTCATGCCGGTCAGCCGGCAGGCCATCGGCAAGCACCTCGACGTGCTGCGCGAGGTCGGCCTGGTGACGCCGGAGCAGCGTGGGCGGGAGGTCGTGTACGTGGCCGTGGGCGCGAAGCTGGGCGCGCTCGCCCGGGAGCTGGACCGCATCGGCCGGTCCTGGGACACCCGCCTGCTGCGGATCAAGGAACTGGCCGAACGCCCCGACCCGCCGGCCTGATCCCCCCGGAGTCGTCCGGTACGAGCGCGGTGGGCTCCCCCGAGGACGCCCGCTCGCGCTCGGCCGGGCGGCGCCCGCGCGTCGCCGCCCGGGCGCCACGCGGGCCCGGGC